>NZ_DAMBHK010000035.1:0-23555 GCF_032060305.1 Kaistella sp.
TGTACATTCCTTTAGGCAAAGAAGTTACATCCAAAGAAGTGTTTTCGTTAACAGATGTAGATTTTACCACCTGCCCGTTCATTGATACGATCTGTACATCAGCTTTTGCAGTGAAAAGGATACTGTTAGCAACTACTGTATTTTTAACCAGGTTGGTTTTGGTTGAGTTTACATCACTAACCGCTGCTGTAGGAGCTGCAGTCCATGAAACATTATCAATAGTAATCTGCTTGTTTCCTGTAGCAGTACCAGCTGGATAAGTAATCTTAATTTTTACCACTCCTGTTTTGTTAACTGTTGTAGTAGAGGTATAAACCGTCGCATCGGCTCCTGCAGCCCCAAAAGCTGGTATGAGTGTTTTTTCTTCACCGTCAACCAAAACAGCTAAAACCCTGTTATTTGTTCCTCCTGTAAATGCTTTTCTGTAGCTAAAAGTAAAAGTTCCTACACCACCGTTATTAATGGTGAATTCTACTGAACTAGGCTCGTCTGCTCTTCTAAGCATCAGACCTTTCCCATTAATTGGATAACTATCGGAAGTACCTAGTCCTTCGTTTCTTGAATGAACATAATTTACAGTAACCCCAGATGTTTCGCCATTAAATGAACCATCAGCATAAGTTGCTGTTAAAGCTGTTTGAGATTCAAAAGTCTCAGCACCTTGTGCATTTACCGTTGCAGCAAAAACAACTGCCGCAACTAAAGAATAGAATTTCTTCATTTTTTTAAAAATTTAATAATTAATAATTTCTGCGGCAAAAATACATTCTTTTTTGCTAATATCATAATTATAGCATGAATTAACTGTTAACAATGCAAAAACAATTTTAAAAGCAGTTTTTCGTTACTTTTACACAACGGTTTTAAGGGTAATTTTGGCAAGAATACTGTTTTTTCTATTTTTTTTATCCTCTGCATTACAGCTTGTCAATGCCCAGATTTTCACGTGGAAAAATCCCAATATTCCTGAGGATTCGCTTAAAAAAGATTCAGTCTTGGCGGCAAAGATTGAAAAAGATGTTTTTTCGAAAGACACTTTAGATTTCATCCGCACTCCTAACAAAGTCATTCTTGATGAAGGAGTATTGGTTAAAAATACGCGATCTCAAATCCTGGGAGACCTCAATTCCAAAGGTTCCATCATCCGAGGGATCACGTTTGGAAATAACCAAGGCCAAAGCGTACAAAGTTCGATGGATCTTCAGATTTCTGGAAAATTATCGAAAGACGTCACGGTTTTGGCGTCGATTTCAGATCATAATTTGCCCATTCAGGCCGACGGTTACACGCAGACTTTGGAAGAATTCGACAAAATCTATATGCAGCTCAATATTAAGGACCGCTCTATTCTCCGCGCCGGGCATCTGGATTTGCTGGATGAAGCGACTTATTTCGGTCGTTTCCAGCGGCGCAGTATGGGATTGCAGTTTGAAACCGGTTTCGGAAACGAAAATAAAACCTTTGTCGATCTTTCCGCGGGTGTGGCACGAAGTGAATTCCACCGCATCCGCTTTCAGGGCGTTGAAGGAAATCAGGGGCCTTACCGGTTGACGGGCAAAAACGGCGAGCAGTTCATTACCATCATTTCAGGTTCGGAGCAGGTTTACATCGACGGGATTTTAATGAAACGCGGCGAAAATCAGGATTACGTCATCAATTACAACACCGGAGAAATTACGTTCACTAGTTTCAGACCCATTTTCAAACAGAATTTCATTACCATTTCCTACAATTATACGAACAGAAATTACACCAGATTTCTGGTGACCGGCGGCATCCGACATGAAAGAGAAAAATCAAAGTTCGGTTTCAACTGGTTTATGGAAAACGACAATAAAAATTCGCCACTTTCCCTGAACTTAAGTAAAGAAGACGAACAGATCCTGGTAAATGCGGGCAACAATCCGGATTTGATGTATGCGCCGTCGGGAACGGTTTCGGAGTATGATGTTAACAAAATTCTGTACCAGCTCATTCAAAATCCGAACGGAAATTATTACGAATTTTCAACTGATCAAAATCAAACTTTATATCAGGTTGCCTATACTTATTTCGGACAAAACCTGGGTGATTACCGAATTAAACAAACCACCAACAACGGCCGCGTTTTCGAATATGTAGGAGCGAATATGGGCGAATACCGGGCCGTAAGAAAACTTCCGTCGCCACAGAAAACCCAGGTTTTTTCTGCCAATTCTGAGTTTTTACTGAACAATGGTAAGATTGGGGCTGATGTTTCGATGAGTAATTTCGATGTGAATCTGTTTTCCTCGAAAGATTCCGATCAAAATATCGGGTATGCAGGACGAATTTTCGGGAACAAAACATTTACAAAAAACAACTGGAAAGGAACGCCAAGTTTCGAGTACCAACATATCAATTCGCAATTCCATATTCTGGACCGAATCAATGACGTGGAGTTTTCGCGTGATTTTAATTTGGCGCAGGAATTCAACCAGATAACGCAGAACCGTTTTATTTTTAATTTTTTAAATGAATGGAAAAACACCTCTTTCCTGAATTATAAACTTAATTATCTGGACGAAAAAAATTCTTATACGGGAATTAAAAACGATCTGGATTTCGGCTGGGTTAAAGGAAAATTCAATACCAAGGGAAATTTTTCTTACCTCGCTACGAAAGCCACTTTTCAGGACACTAAATTCGTAAGAAGCGGAGTGATTTCTGAATATTCCACTAAGAAAGGCAGCTGGGCTATGGGCGGAAGTATGGAACATAACGTGAAAAACTTCAACGAAACCAATCAGCTGGATGTAACGAGTTTCAGCTGGAAGGAAATTTTCATTCAGAAAAAAATCAGTGATTCTTCGCGAACGAAATTACTTACGCGGATGTATTTCCGAGATAATGATTCGGTGCGGAACAATTCCCTCGAAAATATGAACCATATTTTGGGAATCATGGCGGAAAGTCAAATTATTAAAACGGAAAAAACCAGTTTGAATTCGTTGATTCATTACCGAAAATTTTACTATCAGAATCAGGATGTTGCAGCAAATCTTAATCAGGATTTTGTAGTAGGAAATATTCTTTACAACCAGCAGCTTTTCAGAAACGGAATGCGTTTGCAGGCTTTTTATGAACTCGGAAACGGGCAGGAAGCGCAGCGGGAATTTCAATACATAAAAGTGACCGACGGGCAGGGCGTTTATAAATGGACGGATTATAACGGCGACGGAATTCAGCAGTTAGATGAGTTCGAAATTGCTGAATATGCGGATTTAGCGCAGTACATCAGGGTTTATACGAATACCGTGAATTATATTCCGTCGAATAAAAACAAAATGCAGCTGGCCCTTTTTGTAAATCCTTCGGTTGTTTTCAACTCTGAAAATCAGTTTCTGAAGCGCTGGAATTTCAATATTTCATTGAATTCCCAAAATTCCTTTTACAAAAGAGACCGCGTTTTGGTTCTGAATCCGTTTGAAAAAAATGCAGACCAAATCCTTAAAAACCAGAATTTCCTGGCCTCAGCGCAATTCAATCCGACCGAAAAATCCGGCTGGAACGGGAATTACCGATTCGTTGCGAATGATAATCTGGTAAATGCCAATTTCAGCAATGAGGAACGCAGCCAGGATTCGCATTTTTTAAATATTGGCTATTGGTTCAGCAAAGATTTCCGTGTTGATTGGGAAAACTCGGCGCATCATATTGAAAACGCGTCGCAGTTGTTCAACTCCAGAGATTATATTCTGAATAATTTCGAAACAAAACCGAAAGCGACTTATAAATTCACAGAAGCAGTTCAGGCAGAACTTTCTTCAGCTTTACGACAGAAAAAAAGAACGGATGGCGAAGAGTTTTTAAAAACGTTTGATCTCACCGGAAGTCTGCAGTGGGAACGCAGAAAAACTTCGGTGCGCGGCAGTTTTTCATACATCAATAACGATTTTAGCGGGAATAATTTTTCAATTGTCGGCAACCAAATGCTGGACGGGCTGAAGCCTGGAAAAAATCAGGTGTGGTCGGTATTTTTACAGCAATCCATCAATTCATTCATCCAACTGAATATGAACTACGAAGGCAGAAATTCGGGAGAAAGAACGATACATATAGGATCGGTGCAGGTGAAGGCAAGTTTTTAAAGATGATAGATGTTTTAAAAAATTGTTTATTGGATGATCAACCCGATCTTCTTTTCCTGCTATTTAATCTTCATACATCACATATTTCGTTCTGATTTTCTGAAAATCTTCGAGTCCTTTTTTCCATGAATCTTTGATTTCTACGGCAGATTTCCCGGCAACGATTTGCTTTCGAAGTTCGTCGGTTCCGGCCAGTTTATCGAAGAAAAGGTTTTTCAGGAAGAAATCCTGCCCAGGATTTTTGTAATTACTGTAAGCTTTCAAAAGCCACTCAATATTCAGTGCGCGCAAATCTTCAGGATAATCGGAAAGGTTTTCACCATAGCATAATTTACCGTTCAGGAAAGGATCTTTAGCACCAAAATTAGGGCGTGGCGTAAACTGATAAGGCAAATTTTTGGTCCAGGGACTTCCGTAAATCTGAAACGGCAAACCGGTTCCGCGACCTACGGAAACCTGTGTTCCTTCGTAGAAACATAAACTTGGATACAGGTTTATTGCCTTGTCATTCGGCAGATTTGGTGAGGGTTTGTCCAGAACTCCGTAGCGTTGCTTTTTATGATAATTCAGCATCGGAATTAAAGTATATTTTGCCTGAACACTATTTTTTAGCCATTTTTCACCGTTTACCATTTTTCCATATTCACCGATCGTAAGTCCATATACAACCGGGACATTATGCATACCTACGAAACTTTTCCACTGGTCTTTCAGAACTGGACCGTCGATATAACCGTCGTGCGGATTCGGGCGGTCGAGCACGATTACTTCTACTCCATTTTCTGCGCCGGCTTCCATAACGTAAGTTAAAGTTGAAATATAAGTGTAGAATCTTACGCCGACATCCTGAATATCAAAAATAACAATATCAATACCTTTCAGCTGCTCGGGTTTTGGTTTTTTATTGTCGCCATACAAAGAAATTATTGGGATTCCTGTTTTTGTATCCACTCCGTTTTTAACATGTTCACCAGCATCTGCATCCCCGCGGAACCCATGTTCAGGTGCAAAAATCGTTTTGATACTGATGCCGTTTCTCACTAAAAAATCGACTAAAAAGGTGCGGTCTTTCAACAATCCTGTCTGGTTCGTAACTACTGCCACCGTTTTATTCTGAAGGAGCGGCAGGTAAAGTTCCGGCCGGTCGGCACCAGTTTTAAAACAGTTTTGATCGGTATTCTGCGCAAAATTCATCTGGCAGAAACCAAAATAAATTAGCACAATCAGAAGTAAATCTTTAATTTTGGCGCTTAAACTCATCGGCTTGAAATTTCCATTATATTTTTCTAAAAAAATTGCTTTTTCCAAAGATAACAAAAATAATCTCTCACGGATTATTGTGTTTATCGGCAGGCTTTCCGTAGCATTGGGAGTTATCGTTTCGCTGATCACGGTGTCTACCGGAATTGGTTCCAAAACAGCCATAAAGGAAAGAATGGCCGATTTCTCCGGACATATTTCGATAAAGTCCAAGCAATCCAACAATTCTTATAACTCTTCGATACTGAGCACTGAAGGGCTTCAGATCGATAAAATAAAACAACTTGAAGATGTGGCGAGCACCCAGAAATATGTTTCTGTAAGCGGCATTTTGCGTAACGAACATAATTTTGCGGGAATTATTTTCAAAGGCGTCGGTAAAGATTTCGATGCCGAAAGGTTCAGGAAATTTATTATTGCCGGTACAACTCCAGACATTACAGAAAAAGGCTTCAACAGCGGTATATGTATCTCACAGAAAATCGCCAATGACCTTCATCTTAAGGTAAAAGACAGTATTGTTGCTGTTTTTTCAAAGGAAAACCAGAGTCCGCTTTACCGGAAATTTGAAGTAGTAGGGATTTACAAAACCGATATCAAGATGATTGATGACCTCTTTATCATCGGCGGAATCAACCATGCCCGCAAAATTCAGGGAATGGAAAAGAATGAAGTTGGCGGTATCGATGTTTTTCTGAAAAACATCAATTACATCGACGAAGATGCTCCGAAAATCGACAAACTTGTAGGCTACAAAAATTATATTGTAAAAGCCACAGACGAATACCCGCAGATCATGGATTTCATTGCGATTTTTGATACCAACATCGCGCTGATCATCATCATTATGTTGGTAGTAGTCATCATCAATATTGTAATGGTGCTTTTAATTCTGATTATTGAAAGAACAAACTCCATCGGAATGCTGAAAACACTGGGCGCCACCAACGCACAAATTCAGACTATTTTCATCAATTACACACTGATGATTATGATTCCTGGACTGGTCATCGGAAACCTGGTGGGAATCGGATTCTTACTGATTCAGAAATATTTCGGGGTCATCAAACTGAATCCTGAAAATTATTATCTCAGCACAGTTCCCGTGGATCTCAATATCCTTCACATTCTGGCAATATCGGTAGGAATTCTTCTGGTATCAGCAATTTCGCTTATTTTACCGAGTTACCTTATCAGCAAGATTTCGCCGGTAAAATCCCTTAAATACAGTTAATTATAATTTAAATATATATGAAATATTCAAAAAACATTCTCGAAACCATCGGAAATACGCCGCTTGTAAAACTTAACAAGGTTTTGGGCGAAGATTTTCCGGCATTGGTTTTGGCGAAAGTTGAAACATTTAACCCCGGAAACTCGGTAAAAGACCGAATGGCGGTAAAAATGATTGAAGATGCAGAAAAAGACGGCAGACTGAAACCGGGCGGAACCATTATCGAAGGAACCTCCGGAAACACAGGAATGGGGCTTGCCCTCGCAGCCATCGTAAAAGGTTATAAGTGCATCTTCGTTACCAATTCGAAACAGTCTAAAGAAAAATGTGATATCCTTAGAGCCGTGGGTGCTGAAGTAATTGTTTGTCCTACTGATGTAAAACCAACGGATCCCCGCTCCTATTATTCCGTTTCCAAAAGACTGGCTACGGAAACCGAAAATGGATGGTATGTAAACCAGTACGATAATTTATCGAACCGCCAGGCGCATTACGAACAAACCGCTCCGGAAATCTGGGAACAGACTGAAGGAAAGCTCACACACTTTGTTGCAGGGGCCGGAACAGGAGGTACAGTAACGGGCTGTGGGACATTCTTTAAAGAGAAAAATGCAGACATCAAAGTAATCGGCGTAGATACTTACGGGTCTATTTTGAAAGAGTTTCACGAAACCGGAGAAATTCATTACGACCATGCCTACACTTATGTAACTGAAGGAATTGGCGAAGATATTATCCCCGAAAACTACGACATGACCGTGATTGATCATTTCGAGAAAGTAACCGATAAAGACGGTGCAATCTATGCGAGAAAACTGGCAAAAGAAGAAGGTATTTTCTGCGGATACTCTGCCGGAAGTGCGATCGCTGCTCTGGCTCAGATGAAAGATCAATTCACGAAAGATGATGTAATTGTGGTTCTTTTACACGACCACGGTTCACGTTATGTAGGAAAAATCTACAACGACGAGTGGATGCAGGAAATGGGCTGGTTATAATCTATACACAATTCAATCCTTCAAGGATTTTAATCCTTGAAGGATTCCTGATAGACAAAAAAAACGGACTAGCATCCGTTTTTTTTATTACTAATTTCAGTTGCTACCTGTTGAGTATTTCTGCTAACTTCTGTGTGAGGTTCTTTCTGGAAAACTGCGCAATATTTTGCGTATCAGGAGAAATTTTGCCGGATTTCCATTCCTGGTATTTCGCCAAAATGTACCGTCTCAAATTCTTTGAATCATCATAAGAAAAATGTTTCCCCGCATTGGTTTCATCGAGGATTTTCTTTACATCGCTGTCTTCGGGTCCGAAAGAAAGGATTGGTTTTCCTGTGGCCAGATATTCAAAAATCTTTCCCGGAATGATTCCCTTTGAACTTACCTCAGGAAAATTGGTAATTAAAAGTATATCCGACTTCTTCATTTCGATATTGGCTTCCGAATGAGAAAGATAACCGAAATTATTGAGCGAATATTTCAGGTCAGAATTTTGAATTTGATTTAATATTTTATCATCAACCCTGCCTACAAATTTAAGTTCGAAATCTTTTTTAAAATCATGATTTTCTGAAATAATTTCATTTAAAGTGTTCCACAAAATTTGAGGATTTCTGAGCTGTTCCAGAACACCGATATAACTTAAAGTGAACTTTGGATTTCTCTCAGTCTTTAAGGAGGTTTCAAAGCCATCAAATCCATTCGTAATACAGAAGGCATCCGCTCCCTTTTTTCGGAAGTTTTCGGCATCGGTGTAGCTTGTTGCCAAGGTGATATCGGCGGTTTTAAAAACTTTTTGCTCTAAATCACGATGCTTCCTGTCTGAAGCTTTGGTTAGTTTTAAATGTTTGTAATAGGAAATTTCGGTCCATGGATCACGGAAATCGGCAATCCATTTCAGATCGGGGAATTCCTTCTTCAGTTCTAAGCCAATGAGATGGACAGAATGTGGCGGACCTGTAGTTACCACAGCATCGAAATGATTCTCTTTCAAATATTTCCTCAGATAATTTGCTGAAGGTTTTACCCAAAATACGCGGGCATCGGGAATAAAGAAGTTTCCGCGCACCCAAATCGAAAGTCTGGATTTCCAGGTTTGGTTTTTACCAACATCGAACTGGCCGGCTTTGAATTTTTTATTGTCTTTACCAAAAAGTTCGGCAATCTGATATGGTTCCCAAATTTTTGTTCTGATGATTTCCAGATCCTTTGAAACTTCATTCTGCAAAGTTTCATCAACAATAGGATAACTTGGATTTTCGGGGATAAAAACGGTGGGATTCCAGCCGAAACCGGGTAAATATTTCACAAATTTTAACCACCGCTGAACGCCGGGCCCACCTGCAGGTGGCCAGTAATAAGTGATGATTAAGATTTTTTTGTTATTCATTATATATTACCGCAAAAGAGGCAAAAGTTTTAATGCGATTCAGCTGTTCAAAAGACAGCAAAATCTAATGTTTTTTGTAATGAATTCATAATTAGTCCAGCTGATCAAAATATTTATTAACGAAAGTTTCCTGGCCAAGGTGGTACAAATTCTTAACATTAAAATTAACTAAAATTCCTTTTGGGACTTTTAATAAATTCATATAATTTAAAACTTGGGATTTATGAATATCTAAAATTTGCGTTACGGATTTAATTTCTAACACAATTAAATCTTCAATTAAAAAGTCACATTTAAAATCACAATTCAAGTTTTCTTCCTTATAAATTACAGGAATTACCAACTCAGATTTAAACTGAATATTTCTTAATTGAAACTCTTTTTCTAAAGCTTTGTGATATACAATTTCAGACAATCCCGAACCCAAAATTTTATGAACTTCAATACAGGCGCCGTTGATTCTGTAAGTAAGATCTGTAATGTACTTCTGGGTAATCATAAAACTTTTTTAATCTTTGTATTACTGAGAACTGCGCAATTTACTTTTGCCTCTTTTGCGGTAAAGCATATATATTCCAGCTAAACTCAGGGTTAAGAAAAGTCCGAATGCGATCATTGAAATTACTTTTCCGGTTTGAATAACCGCAGGTTCGAAGATCATTTTAACGGTATGATTTCCGGCCGGAACATGAACCGCTCTGAGCAAATAATTCGCTTTGATATAAGGAACCTCCTGATCATCAATCAACATTTTCCAGCCTTTTGGATAGTAGATTTCAGAGAAAACAGCTAACTGTGGTGTTTTCGACTGCGTTTTGAATTCCAGTTCATTGGGCTGATATTTTGTAAGATTCAGAACCGCTGCAGCATCTGGCTGGACTGGTTTTCCGTCAAAATATTTTCTGTCTTCATTCGAAATCACCGCAATTTTCTTAGTATCAACTTCACCGATCTGCTTGATTTCTTCGTTAGGAGAATTTACAAATTTCAGTTCAGAAACAAACCATGCATTGCCGTTTGCCTGAGGATTCACCACTGCTTCAGGATTCTCAGCATCACCGAAAATCATGTATTTTGTGTTAAGCATATTGAGAATTCTCGGTACCCGAACGGTATCGGTACGGCTGAAATATTCGTTGATTAAATCATCATAACGGCGAAGTTTCACGGCATGATAGCCACCCACAGAGGATTTAAAATAAGAAGTATTGGTCTCGCTGAATGTTCCTAAAACCTGATTGTAAATTCTGTAATGGGTTTTGTCTTTTTCAGCGATAAGTTCAAGAGTTTTGTTTACGTTTGCGTTAGCAAGAAGAGTTTGCAGGTTTCGGTTTTCGCCAACTTTCTGCATCAGCAGTTCTGAATTTTCAGTCTGAAAAGGATTTTCAGTAAAGGTTTTATCGATGAAGTTTTCGTTATTCAAATACCTTTTGTTAACACTCCACAAATCAAAAAGACTCACCAAACCAATAATGAGAATGGCTAAATTCTGACTGATTTTCCTCTTAATTCCTAAATATAAAACGGTAGCAGTGATACCGACATAAACAATAGCTTTTATCGCATCAATCGTGAACATTTTCGAACGTTCATCTACTAAAAAATCGAGCAGGAATGGCGGCAGATATGCTTTTTCATTATCGGTATAGAAACCTAAAACTGATTTACCAAAAATTAAAAGCAAAACTGTAATTCCCAGAGTTCCAGCACTTACATATGTGAGGATTTTCTTTTTGTAATCTTCTGTCAGAATATTTTCAGAATTAGTTTCCGTCTTTTCATTAGAATTGAAAAATCTGTAAAGACCGACCATTGCAATTAAAGGAAACAGCAGTTCTACCACGACCAGAATTGAACTTGGCGCCCTGAATTTATTATAAAAAGGAACGAAATCAATAAAAAGATCCGACACGATCATAAAATTGCTTCCCCAAGCCAGAAATATCGTGAGAATTGAAGCGCCTAAAATCCAGTATCTGTATTTTTTCCAGGCAAAGAAAAAGCCCAGTATCGCAAGAAAAACAACTACCGCGCCCTGATACGCAGGTCCGGAAGTTCCAGGTTGTTCGCCCCAATAGGTCAGCGAACCGAAACCCCTTGAAATACGGTCCATTTCTTCCTGCGAAGACACGTTTTCCTGAACCAACTCCTGAACACGGTTCATCATTCTTTCTGAACCTTCTTCTGTGCTGGAACCCCCCATTAATCTTGGAATAAAAAGATTTAGTGTTTCCAGTTTTCCATAGCTCCACATCAGCATGCTTTCTTTATCCATGCCCGATTTTCCGGAAGCGTGTATATCGTTGTCTAAAATCTGCTTCCCACGAACAGTTTCGGTGACATATTCGGAATTAGCCATTAACCGCTGAGAGTTCATTCCAACACCAAGCAAAAAAGCGAACGCTAAAATCCCGGAAGCGATCCCGAAATGCTTCCATTCGGTTTTCCCCTGAATTGCACGCACGAGTTCTGAAATAAACAGAAATCCAAGCGCAATAAAAAGGTAGTAGGTCATCTGCGGGTGATTTGCAGCAATCTGAAGCCCCATAAACAAAGCGGTTACAATGAAACCGACAATGTATTTTTTACGGATGTAAACCAGAAGAATCCCTGCAAGCAGCGGCGCAAAATACGCTACGGTATGTATTTTTCCGTTATGTCCAGCTGCAAGTGCAATGTAAAAATAGGTTGAAAGACCGAAAAAAGTTGCTCCTAAAAATGCGTACTTCCAGTTGCGTACGGCGACCATTCCGAGGAGGAAAAACCCTGAGAAAAGCAGGAAAATATAATTGGCGGGTTTGGGCAGAAAGTTAAGTAAATCATCAACTTTTTTAATGAGATCACCCCGGAACTGTGCTCCCATCTGGTACGTGGGCATACCACCGAACATGGAGTCGCTCCAATAGGTTTCTTCCCCGTTTTGGGCGCGGTAATCCAATAGTTCTTTGGCGCCGCCTTTGTACTGCACAATATCGTGTTGAAAAAGCTGTTTCCCCATGAGAACAGGGTTTGCATAAACCAAAGCCAGGATGATAAAAGCAATAATGCTTCCTGCGATGAATATGAGTTTTCTGTTTTTTGCCATAGTGAATATCATCAATAAAAACCCTTTCAAAACTACTAATTTCAAAAGGGCTGCGTTTATTTTTCTTTGTCTTTATTTTCTTTTACTTCTTCGTAATCAACCGTTTCTGCATCCCAGTTAATTTTGGAGTCCAAATTTTTCTTGGTTTTCCGGGACTGTGTTTCGTTTCTGTTTTCTGGTCTTGGGAATTTATAAAAATTGCTGAAAAACATTCTTTTTAAAATATTCCAAAGGAAAAAGATGATAATGGTTGCGAGAATTAATTCTAAAATATACTTCATTGTTTATCGCGATTAAGAAATGAACAATTTGCCGCCAATTACTTCGCCGGATTTACCTCTACCGTCGAATTAGAAACGCTTTTCATGGTTTGCGACTGTTTGCCGTCGGAAAGTGTTTCAGACTGCGTCGTTTTCACAGAAATTGTTTGGTTTTTTATCCAGCCGGTATTCTGGTCAAGTGTAATGATTCCGTTCTGAGAAAGTTCAGAACTCATGCTTCGGGTAATTCCTTCCTGGGTTTTCTTATCAGATTTTTTGGGAATTCCGCCTCCTACCGCAATTACGGCTACGCCATCACCCACACTTTTCAGCATGTACGTGGTGGTGAGTTTAATTTTCCCGTCGGGTGTTGCATTTTCACTTTGGGACCATTTGTCGCCGATTTTTACGCCTTTTGCTGGAAGCAAAAGCAGGTTTTTGGTAAACTGTTCTTTCAGGATTTTTTCGTTAAAACTTTCTTTAAAACTGTTTACGAAAGCCGTTTTCTGCTTAGCATCTTTAATCGCAGATCCTGCCGAAGCAGCAATTTTACTATAAACCGGATCGAAACCTGTAATCGAAATCACTTTACCGTCTTCACCCATCTTCATATTAAGTTTGTTCCCAACAAGGGCTTTATTCACTTTCCACATCATTTTCAGCTGTTCATCTGCCGGTTCCGCAGATTTGGTATCAACAGCCACGGTTTTCCCGTTTGCCGACTGGGCATTTCTTTTACCGATTAGGTTGATGGTGATATCGTAAATTCCGTTTTCGAATTTATTTACCGTAAATGACATTTCATCGGTACTTTCGCTGGTTCCGCTTTGGGTTTTACCATCCGGCGCGGTCATGGTCTGTATATCTTTCTGATAGGTTTTCAGCGGATAGGTTTTGCCAACTTCCAGCTTAAAAGACTGTGTGTAAAGTCCCATAGAATCTTTAATTGCCGCAGCTGCTGCTGCCGTTTTTTCAATCTTTGCTGAGTCCTCTACAGGAACTTCAACCGTAACAGTTTTACCGGTTTCCGGATCGACTTTGGTAATGGTTTTGGTTTCTTTTTTACAGGAAACAACGGCTATAGAAAGAAGCGCAAGGGCTGTAATTTTCTTCATTAAATATTTTTATAAGGTTTTGAATTCCGGAAAAACAGTTTTTCACGTACTGAAGGCAAATTTAAGGTAATTATTTTTGATGATTTCAATCCTTCCTCATATTTTTCTGAATTACCTCCGGCTTATGAATCACCAAAATGTGCGGGAAGAAAAAAGTCGGACTAATGCCCGACTTCCAAGTTTTCAGCCCGAATTATTCTTCTGAGATTACTTTAAGTTTCTTCAGACCCGAACCGTAGGATTTCTCCATCTGTGAGTCCATAAAAAGTTTCATCAGATTCATCGGGTAATCGAGTTCACAATCCATTGACCAGGTGACTTTTGTGGAATTTCCTTCCGGACTCAAAACCAAATCTGAGGTCGCTTCGCTTTCAAAAGGTATTTCGAAAAGCATTTTGGTAGACTGTTTCTGATTTGGGACCAAAGCGGTAACGATGTGGCAGCCTTTTCCCGCATCATCATTACCTTCCCAGCAATACTGGTCGCCAACTTCACCGGAATTTCCGGAGTAAGTCACTTTTACATTCGGGTTCAGGTCCATAAACGGATTCCATTGGTTGAAAGCCTTCATCGAGCTCATATTCTGCCAAACTTTATCAGCAGGTGCATTGATTACTGCAGAAGTCTCGAAATGGTATTTCTTACCCATCAGCAGCATGACAACGATAAGTGCAGCAACCACGCCCACCAGGATTTTTAAAAAAGTTTTCATGACGGTTTATTTTAGTTTTAACGTTTAAACAAATATAAAATATAAATTTCAGTAAATTTACACCTTCGTATGACATTGCTTTTACCTTACTTTAAGTTTCCGTTCACAAATCTTACACTATGCAAAATCCATTATTAGAAAATTTCAATACCAAACACCGTTCAGCACCTTTCAATGAAATCAGGGAAGAGCATTTTCTGCCCGCTTTTCAGGAGCTGATTAAAATTTCTGAGAAAGAAATCGATGATATTGTTGAAAACAACGAAGAACCAAGTTTTGAAAATGTTATCGAAGCGTTGGCCTACTCGGGCGAAAAACTTGATGTGGTTTCCAGCATCTTCTTTAATCTGAATTCAGCTGAAACTAATGACGAAATACAGAAAATCGCGCAGGAAGTTTCGCCACTTTTAACAGAATTTTCAGCAAAAATCTCGCAAAACGAAAAACTCTTCAGCAAGATTAAAAAAGTTTACGAAGAACAGCAAAAATATCAACTGAACGAAGAACAACAGATGCTTCTAAGCGAAACTTACAAAGGTTTTGTGCGAAGCGGCGCTCTGCTGAATGAAACCGATAAAGAAAAATTTAAGGAAATCAGCATCGAGCTATCTAAAAAATCGCTTCAGTTTGGGCAGAATGTACTGGCTGAAACCAATAATTATTTCAAACATATCACCGACGAAAAAGACTTGGCCGGAATTCCGGAAGCGATTATTCAGCAATACCGGGAAGATGCGAAAGAGCGCAATCTTGAAGGTTTTGTGGTGACGCTGCAGTACCCGAGTTATATTCCCTTTATGACGTATGCGGAAAACCGCGAACTGAGAAAAGAACTGGCATTGGCGAACGGAAAAAAATCATTCAGCAATAATGAGTTTGATAACCAGAATCTCATTAAAGAGATTATCACCCTCAAGCAGGAAAAAGCGCAGTTACTGGGCTATAAAAACTATGCAGACTACGTTCTGGAAGAAAGAATGGCAAAATCTCCGGATCAGGTAACGTCTTTTTTAAACGAACTTCTGGAGAAAGCCAGACCTTACGCAGAAAAAGAAATCGAAGAACTTAAAACACTTGCAAAAGCAGACGGAATTGTAGAAATGCAGAGTTACGATCATGCTTTTTATGCAGAAAAACTCCGCAAGCAGAAATTTGATATCGACGACGAGGAGCTGAAACCTTATTTCCAGCTCGAAAAAGTTCAGGAAGCCGTTTTCGGTTTGGCTAAAAAACTTTTCGGACTTGATTTTGTGGAATCCACCGAGATCCAGAAATACCACGAAGAAGTAAAAACGTATGAAATTTTTGAAAACGGCGTATTTAAAGCACTTCTATATGTGGATTATTTCCCAAGAAAAGGGAAACGTGCCGGCGCGTGGATGACGAGTTTTAAAAATCAGTTCCGGAAAAATGGAGAAAATTCCAGACCGCATATTTCTGTAGTCTGCAATTTCTCGAAACCCACTTCAGACACGCCAAGTCTGCTCACTTTTCAGGAAGTAACCACGCTTTTCCACGAATTTGGTCACGCGCTGCATGGGGTACTGGCAGATACCACGTATCCAAACCTTTCAGGAACTTCGGTAAAATGGGATTTTGTAGAACTTCCGTCGCAGTTTCTGGAGAATTTCTGTTATGAACCGGAATTCCTCAAAACTTTCGCCAAACATTATAAAACCGGTGAAGTTTTGCCGGATGAGAAAATCCAGAAAATTTCGGATTCCAAAAATTTCATGGAAGGTTACCAGACTTTAAGGCAGCTTGGTTTCGGGCTTCTGGATATGGCTTACCACAGCAATGCCGACAAGGTTGGCGACATTAAAACCTTTGAAACCGAAGAAACAAAGGCCACCAATCTTTATCCATCAAATCCGGAAACGGCGATGAGCACCAGCTTTTCGCATATTTTCCAGGGCGGATATTCTGCGGGTTACTATTCCTATAAATGGGCGGAGGTACTGGATGCGGATGCTTTTCAATATTTCAAAGAAAACGGAATTTTCAATCCGGAAATCGCCGCAAAGTATAAAGTCTTGCTATCCTCAGGAGGCACAAAAGATCCGATGGAACTTTATAAAAACTTCAGAGGTAGCGAACCCAAAGTAGAGAGTTTACTGAAAAGGGCTTTTGGATCATAAGAGCAACAAATATATCTGTAAAAAAAACACGTGAAATTTCACGTGTTTTTTGGTCTTTGCAGTAGCATCTTCAAGTTTTTTGATTAACGCTGATTAGTTCATTAATCTGCAACTTTAAAAAGTTTTAAAGAAGTATAGGAAACAGGCAGAACGCCTAAATTTACCGGAAGAACACCGCCTGTGTTGAGGGCGAACGTAAGTGTATCACCAGCATCTAACTGAACAAGAGAATGGAGGCCCGTGGACGTTACAGGTATTGTAGCAACCGGCAAAGGACTTACTTCTACCCTCACGCCATTGAACGGTTTAGTTTGCCAAACGGCGGTATTTTTATATAAAACTAAACTTTTACCGGAAAGAACGGTAAGATCAACCCCACTTAACTGAACCTCAAAATTTACATCGTATATTCCGGATAGAGGAGCAGTATACACTCCATCGGTAAACAGTGCCGAATCGCCAATCCTTGTATCATTTCCAGAAAGACTGATAGGATAAGTGCTGCCACCAAGGTTAATATTAAGCAATGACCAGCTGCCATTGCGGTGCGCAGAATATGCAGAAGAACCTGCACCGGTGGAACCCAGCAAATTACTTACCGCAATTTCCTTTAAAACAAAATCTCCGGATGCAGATTTGTCTATTAACAATACGGCTTGGTCATTGGATGCAGAAGTAACTGTTTCAACTGTTCTAACCTTTAGATTGCCATTCACATCTAAAGTAGCCTGCGGATTAGTTGTATTGATTCCAACATTACCTGACTGTGCGTAAATAATTGATGATACACACAACATTAAAATAGGGCATAGTAATTTGTTCATACTTGTGTATTTTATGTTAATCAATAAAAAACACATCAAATACCATTCCTATCGATACATAAAAGGCTGCTTTTTTATTAAATAATCAATAAAAATCAATTATGATTAACTACACACGCAGCACACAAGAAAAAGAAATTCTATTTTAAAAGCAAACGACCACGTTCCCTTGCAAGTACCGGAATCGATATAACCCCCATCACAATCATGATGACGAGCTGCATGGTGTGGGAGATAAATGCATAAGACAGCCCTACTTCGCCACCTTCTTCTGGGTTTTTACCCATTGAAAGAAAGAGTGCCATAATCCCAAGTTTCAGTGCGAAGTGAAAAGCACCGATTCCGCCGGATGCCGGAACCATCATTCCTAAAGTCCCTACAACAATGATAAAAAAGCCATCTGCAAAAGTAAAATCCGAAGTTTCCGGAAGCGCAAAACATACGAGATATGCTGCCAGGTAGTAAGAAATCCAGATGGCAAGGGATAAAACAATGAATTTTCCTTTCTGCCGCATTTTAAAAATCGACATCAAACCGTGAAAAATTCCGGTGGCGAAGTTTAAAATTTTCTGATACAGCAAAAATTTCTCAAGTCTTTGTTTTAAAGCAAAAAACAAAATCGCCAAAACAACCGCTGCTCCCAATAGAAGAAATAATTTATTGTTAGATTGTGGTTCTGGAGTTTTTCCCTTTACCTGAGTGACATACCGGTAAAAGGAAAGAATTGCATCATATTTAAAAATCAGGGTCAGCAGCAGAAATCCTCCCATGCATACAAGATCCACTACCCTTTCGAGAATAATGGTGCCGAAAGATTTGTCTACAGGAACTTTTTCAACTCCGAAAAGGGCGGTAGAACGGGCCAGCTCTCCGCTTCTGGGAATGGTAAGGTTCATGAGATATCCGAAAGAAATCGTCCACAACGCATTAGAATTCGAAATTTTATAACCCATCGGTTCCAAAAGCAGATTCCAACGGACCGCCCGAAACCAATAAGCCAGAAGCCCGAAGAATGCCGCGGAGAAAACCCAGAAGTAATTGGCTTTTGCAAAGTAACCTGCAATTTTTTTGAATTCCATTCCTTTCAGTGCGAACCACATGAAAAGCCCTGCAATGGCAAGAGAAACAGAAACTGTAATGAGTGTTTTTATAGGATTTGGGTTTTTATTTTCTTCCAAAGGGGGGAAATTTAAGTGCGGATTCAGAAATTAAGTAAGGAGATTGGTCTTTTCATCAGGGAAAATAATCTTGGGCTGGAAAGTCTGCGCTTCTTCTGGCGTCATTTGGGCATAAGAAATAATAATGATGATATCATCTTTCTGTACGCGCCTAGCTGCCGGACCATTGAGGCATATTTCGCCGGATTTTCTTTTTCCTTTTATGGCATAGGTATCGAAACGTTCACCATTGTTTACATTTACGATATACACCCTTTCCCCCACCACAATTCCGGAGGCCTCCAGGAGGTCTTCATCAATCGTGATGCTGCCGATATAATTAAGGTCTGATTCGGTTACCCGGACTCTGTGGATTTTAGATTTAAATACTTCAATTAACATGGCGCAAATTTAATTATTTTAATCAAAACGAGTGAGAATTTTAATCTTTTAATTCTAATATTCTCTACGCAAAACCCACTTCAGAAGCCTGGGAATATCATCACTATCAATAATTTAACACTTATAGAGCATCGGTTGCACCAAAAAATCCACTGCAAATTCAATAATTCATAATTATGAATAATAAAAATCTTAAATCAGAAAACGTAGGATAATAAAGGTTTTGGCATGATTTTATAAGCTGCAAACGCTTATTAATTGAAAAAATCCTGATTTATAAGTTTATGTTAAATTATACTCTTTTCTCAAGTTTTGATTAATTATATAGAAAAAATTTGCACAATTTGAAAATTGTTTTATATTTGCTTTAACAATAAAACTAACCTTAATAATATTATTATGAACAAGTCTGAATTAATCGACGCAATCGCAAAAGATGCGAACATTACAAAAGTTGCTGCAAAAGCTGCTTTAGAATCTTTCATTTCTAACGTAACTTCTACTTTGAAGAAAAAAGACGGTAAAGTTTCTTTAGTTGGTTTCGGTACGTTCTCTGTAGCTGAAAGAGCTGCAAGACAAGGTATTAACCCTGCGACCAAAAAACCAATTAAAATTGCTGCTAAAAAAGTTGCTAAATTTAAAGCTGGTGCAGATTTAGCAGGAGCTGTAATGGGCGCTAAGAAAAAATAATTACTTAGCTGACAGTAAAAATTAAACCCCATCTTTCGGTGGGGTTTTTTGGTGCATAGCCAATAAATTTTCAGGGAGCAAGGCGACTGATCTTCCAATCGAAATCTTCCTGAAGTTCGTAAATTATCCTGTCGTGAAGACGGTTTGGCCTACCCTGCCAAAATTCGATCTCGTAAGGTTTAGCGAGATAACCTCCCCAATTTGCCGGGCGCGGAACTTCCTTATCTTCATACGCCGTCTCCAGATCCTTCAGTTTCTCTTCCAGAAAATTACGGTCGGGAATAATCTGGCTCTGCGGCGAAACCACAGCACCTAACTGGCTGCCTTTCGGGCGGGACTGGAAGTAACCGTCGCTTAAATTCTCCGCCAGCCTTTGCAAATTTGCTTTGATAATAATCTGTCTTTCCAGATGCGGCCAGAAGAAGTGAAGACAGGCCTGGTGACGCTGCTCTATCGCTCTGCCTTTTCTGCTTTCGTAATTGGTATAAAACACAAAACCTTCCCACGTATACGATTTCAGCAACACCATTCTGGTGCGTGGGCAGCCGTCATTTTCTACCGTAGAAACCGACATCGCATTAGCCTCAGAAACATCCGGATGCTCCTGTGCCTCAAGGTACCAGTCGCGGAACTGCTCCATCGGATTTCCTTTAATTTGATTTTCAAGAAGTTGAGATTTTTCGTAAACTTTTCTTTTGTCGTGAAGATTTTCCATTAAATTTTTTATTACATTTGATAAGAGGTTTTTGTAGAACCACCAATTTCAGATGAATTACTCGTACAAAGGTAAAATATTAATTTCCACTCCAGATATTTCCGGCGATATCTTTTCGCGCTCGGTTGTTCTTATTGTAGATCATAATGATGAGGGCGCTTTTGGATTAATTCTCAACAAAAAAAATAAAGATATGAGTGAACGTCTGCATACGATTTTTGGTTTTGCAGTAGATGTTTACGAAGGCGGACCCGTAGAAAATGACAAAATTTTCTTCATCTGCAAAGGAAAAAAGGTGACTGAGAATTTTTCGGAAATCAGTGAGGAGTTTTACCTGACCGAAGACATCGAAAATATCGTTACCGGAATTGTTGAAGATGAAATTTCCGTAGATGAAATCAAAGTATTCTCCGGTTATTCCGGTTGGGCGTCGCAACAGCTGGAAAGTGAGGTAAGGCGTAAAATGTGGACGGTTGTAGAGGTTTACAATTTAGATTACACCCTACCAAACGACGAAAGTTTATGGAAAAACATCATGCAGAACTTGGGTGGCGAGTTTCTGATCTGGGCCAATGCTCCGGAGGATGTTTCAATGAATTAAGCCGGCTTGTCTTTCAACAAAAAACTTTAACAAAACTTTAGCGCAGACCCAAATAATTTCCGTATTTTTATTACGTTATTGCTTTAACATAAAAAACTAAAACCCGGTCAATGACTTTCTTTCAAGGTTGTTTATCGGGTTTGTCAATTTCAGGCGAAATCGCTTTTCCACTTGCTGATTATTTCGGCAAATCTCATGTTTCCGAAAGTTTTGTTTCTGATTTTTGAGACGCTGAAAATTCCTTTTTCATCGGAAATCATTAAAATTTCCTCTGCCTTCTGAGATTCAAACGCGATCATTTCCGATTCCTGAATCTCTGCCAAACGGTGTTTGTGTACAAAGGTTACAAAATTCTCCATTAAAGGTGAAATATAGGCACCTTCGGTCTGTTTCGGGATGCGGATGATGTTCTCATTCAGGAAAAGCAAATTCCCGGAAATGCTTCTGGCGATCCGTTTGTTGGGATTCAGCAGGATAACCTCATCCAAATCGTTTTCCTTTGCGTAAATCTCAGCATAAATATTTTCAGGGCAGTGAACCCGGATGTTGCTCAGAAGATTGGTATTTACATTAATCTCTTTAATTAGATCCAGTTCTATTCCGCGCTGCAACGCCAACACATCTTCGACTTTTTTAACTTCGAAATAGAAGGAAACTTCGGCTTTTCCGAGCGACTTTTCTGTTCGGTTGCGGTACATCAAGAGCATTATTATTGCCTCGCTTGCGCCTTTATCGATAACATTTTCTTTAAAAAGGTTCTGGAAGAACTCCAGGGTATAAGTAAGCGGGATATTCATGCGCATTTTACGCATAGAAGCCATGAGGAAAAAATAACATTCTTCGGCCATGATCAGCTTCGAGCTTCGCACAAAAAAAGAAACCTTTACTGCATCACCGTAAAGAAATGCACGGTTTTGAGGCTGAAAATTATCGGAACTAAAGACAGTTTCTAACAAAATAAGGGTAGATTTTTATTAAAAAAATAATGAACGAAAATTCGTCCATCAAGTTTATCGGTTCAAAAAAATTAAGATGCGCCCAATTTTATTTTTAGATTTTCGAGGAGATTTTCCCAGTAGAGCTGGTTTTCGTCCTCGTCTCCCGGATCACAAAAATCTGTGATATTAAGCGAAAGATCTTCCGTAATATCATCAATTACAATACTCATTTCGAAGAAATTTTTGGTTCCTTCGTCTTCTTCCCAACGAAAACGCACAAAACTTTCAGGTTTGTAGCGGATAAGCGTGGCTTTTTCTGCCGGTCCACTGTTCCAGCTGAAGAAAAAGTCGTCGCCTTTTTCCACAACTTCATCAGCAAACCACTCGGAAAGCCCCTCTGCACTTGCCAAATATTCATATAAAATCTCCGACTGACAGTGCATTGGAAATTCGTATTGCACTTTCGTTTTCGCCATATCGTTCCCTATTTTTTTATTGTGCCGCAATATATAAATTAATTTCTTAAGTATGCAAAATATTTAGTCGAATATGCGAAATATCATGAGCCCGAAATGCCGGATTTTCTTCCATCGGAATTCCCGCTTTTACTACTCGCTTTTTCTACGTTTTTGCGACGACTTTAATGCACAACAAGGTAGAAAAGAGCTCATACAAAACCGATCAATCGGGCCTGAAATTTCAGAGCGTTTCTATTTCTGGGATTTTTATTCTTCATCAAGAACCTGAAGAATGATTTCGCAGCCTTCTTTTATTTCCTCCAGCGATAGGGTAAGCGGCGGCGAAATGCGTAGATATTCGTTTCTGTAAAGCTGCCAGAAAACGACCAAACCTTTTTCCATGCAGCGTTTTGCAACATTTAAAGTATATTCCGGTGAGCCAAGATTTACGGCGAGCATTAATCCGCGGCCGTTGATGTTTTTAATTTTCGGGTGAACCAATAATTTACGGAAAAGTTTTTCTTTTTCGTCCACTTCATTCATCAGTCCGCTGTCCAGAACTTCTTTCAGCGTGGCATAGCTTGATGCCGCAATGAGTGGATTACCACCAAATGTGGTGATATGCCCAAGTTTTGGCGAATGCGATAAAGTTTCCATGAATTCTCTGGAACTCATAAAAGCGCCAACAGGAACGCCGCCGCCCATTCCTTTGCCCATTACCAGAATATCGGGAACGATCCCGTAATGTTCGAACGCGAAAAGTTTTCCGGTTCTTCCGAATCCTGGCTGAATTTCATCCAGAATCAGCAAAGCGCCCACTTCTTCGCAACGGGCTTTGAGTTTTTTCAGATAATCATTTTCCGGAACCAGAAATCCTGCCGCTCCCTGAATGGTTTCCATAATCACGCAGGCTGTTTTCTCGGTTATTCTTTCCAGGTCTTTTTCGTCATTAAATCCGATGAAAGTCACCATCGGAAGCAGCGGACGGAATTCACGTTTATGATATTCGTTTCCGGAAACCGACAAAGCGCCGTGGGTATTTCCGTGATACGAGTTTTTGAAAGAGACTATTTCTTCTCTTCCGGTGTATCTTTTCGCAAGTTTCAGGCTGCCGTCAATGGCTTCAGCACCTGAGTTGACGAGATAAGTAACTTCCAAAGGATCGGGAGTGGCTTCTGCAAGAAGCTGACAAAGTTTAACAGGCATTTCCTGGGCATATTCGCCATAAACCATGACGTGAAGATATTTTTCTGCCTGCGTTTTAATGGCTTCTACGATTTTTGGGTGAGAATGCCCTAAAGTATTGGCGGAAACCCCGGCCACGAAATCGAGGTATTTTCTGCCGTCTTTACCATAAATGTAACTTCCGTCGGCTTTTTCTACTTCAAATCCTGCTGCGAATTGTGTGGTTTGCGCCTGATATTTAAAGAAATCTGATTGCATATTGTATCGGTTTTATATTTTAAAAA
>NZ_DAMBHK010000036.1:0-8978 GCF_032060305.1 Kaistella sp.
AGCAAAACAACAAAAAACATAAAAGGCAAAGTTCCAAGTCCAAATAAAGCCATGAAAGTGGCTCCCTGCAAGATTCCGCCTGCTGCCAAACTTGCGGTAAGTGCCATATATACCATTCCGCACGGTAAAAAACCATTAAGAATTCCAGTGCTGAAGCGGGATCTGTAATCCGCTTTCTGCATAAATTTCCCTAAATTCATTTTTACTTTAAAGAGAAACTGGGATAAAAACGGAATTTTAGAAGCGAAATCTGTACCACCGAAAGAAAATACAGCCATGATGATAAGCAATATGCCCGCTCCAATCGTAAGATATTTCTGAAATCCTGCCATTTCAAACCCCTGACCCAAAATTCCCAGCAAAGCGCCCAGTAACGAATAGGTCACAATGCGCCCGAACTGATAAGTAAGATTCTGAAGATAATAATTCGCCGCCTGCTTTTTAGTTAAACCCAATGACAGTGCTATAGGTCCACACATTCCGATGCAATGAAACCCTGACGCAAATCCCAACGCTAGTGCCGAAAAGATAAGTGCTATTTCCATTGGATGTCGTAATCGACCTGATAAGGTTTTTTATTGTTTTCCCACTTCACTTTCAAAGTATAGGAGCCCGGAAAAATTACTTTTGCGGGAATCTGGAACTGATTTTTACCATCAAGCGGGATGTCTTTTTTCACATCAAGATTTGAGTCATCGGTTCTAAAAAGTTCAAAGTGTATATTGGCATTTTCGGGCTTTACACTTTGAGGAAAAGTAATTGTAATTCCTTCTTTGTTTTGATGATAAACGGGCTTTTCGGTCAGCAGATCAGCATTGTTTTTTGCATTAATGATTTCCTGATAAGCCAGCTCATCTTCATAATAACTGTCTGAAATAAGTTCAGAATTCTGCATTCCGCTGGAGAATACAAAAATCAGAAAAAGTATAAAGGACATAAATAAGCCGAGTGCTACAGCAACACCGTGTCCCCAGCTGAAATTTTTGAACATAATTAAAATTGTAATTTAAAAGGTCCTTCAAAATAAGTTTCGAAGGTGTCGAGCAGTTCGCCTTTTTGATCATAAACTCCGATCTTCACATTCTGTTTAGAGAGTTTTACTTCTTTCTCAGGGAAACTTATATTCACCGTACCTTTGGTCATTTGATCTCTCTTCACAAGGATCTTGTCGGAAGCACTTACGGTAATTTCTCCATGCTGAGGTTCGATGACCTTAATGGTAACGACCTGATCCTGATTCGATTTATTAAGGAAAGTATAGTTATACGTGTTATTAATTTTACCGTCTCTTACGAAGAAGGATGATCCAGCCGGTTTGATGAATTTAGCTTCCATCGCGCCGCGGTTATTAAGAAGAAATCCTAAGAACCCAATTAATAGAAGCAGTATTGCGGTATATGCCTGCATTCTACCTGTGAATTTGAATTTGGTTTCTTTTTCGATTTCGTCTTCTGTTGCGTATCTGATAAGGCCTTTTGGAAGCCCAACTTTCACCATCACTTCATCACATGCATCTATACACGCCGTACAGTTTACACATTCGAGCTGTTGGCCGTCTCTGATATCGATTCCGGTGGGACACACTACAACACATTGGTTACAGTCGATACAGTCACCTTTTCCTGCGGCTTTGCGGTCTTCACCCTTTCTCCATTTCGCTCGGTTCTCGCCTCTCTTAAAATCGTAGTAAACGTTAATGGTCTGCTTATCGATGAGTACGCCCTGCAATCTTCCGTATGGGCAAACAAGCGTACAAACCTGCTCACGGAACCATGCGAAAGTAAAATAAAACGCAGCGGTAAAGATAATCATCACCAGAAAACTTGTAAAGTTGGTGAACGGGCCTTCCTGAATCATATCAAAAACTTCCTGATAACCTACGATATACATAAACATCCAGTGGGTAATGATCAGGGAGATAATGATGAATATAGACCATTTTAAAGACCGTTTCCAGATTTTCTCGGTATTCCATTCCTGACGGTCGAGTTTCATCTGCTTGTTCCGGTCACCTTCAATAAGATAATCAATTTTACGGAAAATCATTTCAAGGAAAATGGTTTGGGGACAAATCCATCCACAGAAAATTCTTCCGAAAACAACAGTAAATAAAATAATGAAAACAATGGAAGTAATTGCACCTAACGCCAGAATGAAAAAATCCTGCAGATAAAATGGCTGGCCTGCTATAAAGAACTGCCTGTCGATTACATTAATTAAAAGGAAAGGATTCCCGTTAATTTTAACAAATGGTAGTGCAAAAAAAACTGCGAGAAGAAACCAGGCTACAAGTGTGCGGTAATTGGTATATCTGCCACTGGGTTTTCTAGGGAATACCCACTTTCGCTTCCCAGCCTGATCCATGGTGCCAACAGAATCCCTGAAAGTTTCTGCTTCTACTACTTGTCCTTGTCCACCTCTGAAATTCTGATCATCCGACATTTTTTCTTAACTTTTTTTAAATCAAAAAACATAATCCGTTATCTGATTTTACAAAGATAACGAATTATGTTTTTTCAAATTATACAGTTTATGTTAAACTTTATTTCTCCCAGTTTGCTGGTGTTCCTTGTGGAGCAGCACCGCCTTTATCTGGAGTTATTGGGGTCTGTTCCTGGTTTATATGATAAATATATGCCGCTACATTCTGGATATCAAAACCTGTAAGAACGCCGTTTTTCCCGAATGCCTGCATGGTAGGATTGTTCGGACTTCCGTTTTCAACCATGTGGAATACGTTTTTGAATAAAGTTTTTTCAGGCTGGTTGATCCAGGTATTATCTGTTAAGTTAGGTCCAATTCCACCTTTACCTCCGTCGCCGTGACAAGAAACACAGTTGGTCTTAAATACCTCCTCACCTGCAGCAATGTTGTCTGGTGAATAAACCGCGTCTTCAATGGTTGGTGGCGGGGTTTCTTCCATCCATTTAGCAATGCTTGCCGTTTGTGCCTTATATTCCTCGTCGTATTCAATACCCTGATGAGCAAAATCTGACATGAAATAAGACGCCATATAAACCGCGCAGTATGCAACACCGAACCAGAATAAGCCAAGCCACCATTTCGGCAACTGGTTATCAAGCTCCATAATTCCGTCGAAACCGTGGTCTATAAGAATATCCTTTTCTTCTGTAGCCGACTGTTTCTTGAATGCACTGTTATAAAGACTTTTAAAGTAAGGAACTTTTTTAGACTCGAGATACAATTTCTTTTCTTCCTCAGAGAGTGCTTTAAATTTAGCATTTTCTACCAAATCACCTATTGAGTGCTGTATCATCGCAATGATGGAAGCAATAATTACAGTTCCCCAAAAATACGGCGACGCAAGGAAAGAAGTATTCTGAACAAACATATAGAGCACGATAAATAATAGGCACACTATAATGAGAATGGTTATGTAAACCGGCGTTCTTTGTTTCATTGTAGTTAATTTAAAAAATTATAAGTTTTTATCTTCAATATCATCATCTAAAGGTGCATTTGCTTCTTCATCATAGTGTTTTTTCGGACGGGAAAAAACATAATATACAATCCCCAGAAAAAAGAAAAGAAAGAGCAACATTGCCAATGTCTGGTAAAAACCCACATTTTCGCCGTTGGAAAGAATATCTTTTACATTTTGCGGTATCATGGATGCACTTTATTTATTAGTGATTAATTTGAACTTGCAGTTTTGATTTCGGTAGTTTTAATATCTGTACCTAATCTCTGCAGGTAAGCGATTAAAGCAACGATTTCTTTCTTTTCCAGCGGAGTAAAGTTAGCGCCTTCTGCTGCTTTTCTTTGCTCGTAGGCCAGTTTTACGTCTGCTGCTTCAGAATAAATCTGCTTCACAATGAATGCCGCCTGGTTATCTGCCCACTGGTCTGCCGAATCAATCTGTGCCTGGGTATAAGGAACATCAAAAGTATTCTTCATCAGTTTTACCTTATCTACCATTTTACTTCTGTCGAGGTCATTAGCAATTAACCATGGATAACGGGGCATAATAGATCCTGCGGAAGTAACCCGTGGATTCAGCATGTGTTTGTAATGCCATGAACTTGGGTTTTTACCACCCTGACGGTGCAAATCCGGACCGGTTCTCTTAGAACCCCAAAGGAATGGTCTGTCGTACACAAATTCACCTGCTTTAGAGTACTGTCCGTTTTTCCCGTTGAATCTTACCACCTCATCTCTGAAGGGTCTGATCATTTGGGAGTGACAAGAATTACAGCCTTCTCTGATGTATAAATCTCTACCTTCCAATTCAAGTGGTGAATAAGGTTTCACTGCCGCAATGGTAGGAACGTTATCTTTAATTGCAAGCGTAGGTACAATTTCTACAAATCCCCCGATGGCTACAGCAACAAAAGAAAGTATCGTTAGTAACACAGGTGTTCTTTCTAACCAAAGGTGAAGACCTTCTCCTTCTTTTCTTTGCTTGGTAACATTAGCAAGTGCTGGTGCTTCAGCAGGAACTTCTTTCTGGAATGATCCCTTTCTTACCGTAGCAACGACATTCACCACCATTAAAATAGCTCCGGCGATATAAAGCAAACCACCAACAAATCTCATTTGATAGTAAGGAATAATGGCAGTTACAGTATCCAACCAGTTTTTATATACTAATGTTCCGTCTGGATTGAACTGTTTCCACATTAACCCTTGAGTAAATCCTGAGATATATAAAGGAACTGCGTAGAAAATAATTCCTAAAGTTCCTAACCAGAAATGCCAGTTAGCTAATTTTACAGACCATAGTTTTGTCCTCCAAAGGATTGGTAAGAGGAAGTAAACCATACCGAATGTAATAAATCCGTTCCAGCCAAGTGCTCCTACGTGAACGTGACCAATAACCCAGTCTGTATAGTGACCGATTTTATTTAAAGTTTTAGTTGCTAAAAGCGGTCCTTCGAAAGTTGCCATACCATAACAAGTTACTGCAACGACAAAGAATTTAAGAACAGGATCTTCACGGACTTTATCCCAGGCACCTCTTAAAGTAAGAAGACCGTTCAGCATACCTCCCCAAGACGGTGCGATAAGCATAATAGAGAAACCTGTAGCCAAAGCTTGCGCCCATCCCGGTACAGCAGTGTACTGTAAGTGGTGTGGCCCCGCCCAGATATAAACAAATATAAGTGACCAGAAGTGAATGATTGATAATTTATAGGAAAATACTGGTCTGTTTGCTGCTTTCGGCAAGAAGTAATACATCAAACCAAGAACCGGTGTTGTAAGTACAAACGCTACTGCATTATGCCCGTACCACCACTGCACCAATGCATCTTTCACCCCTGCGTATGCAGAATAAGATTTCCAGCCGGTAAAGGAAAGTGGAACTTCTAAGTTATTGAAAATGTGAAGCATCGCAATGGCAACCCAGGTTCCCAAATAGAACCAAATTGCAACGTACAGGTGACGCACTCTTCTTCTTGCAATGGTACCGAACATGTTGATACCGAAGATCACCCAAATAATGGTAATCAGAATATCAATCGGCCATTCGTGTTCTGCATATTCTTTGGAAGTATTGATTCCCATTAAGAAGGTAATAACAACAGCAACAATCATCAGCTGCCATCCCCAGAAGTGAATCCAGGAAAGGGTATCACTGAACATTCTTGTTTTAAGCAAGCGCTGCATGGAGTAATAGGCACCCGCGAAGAAACCATTACATACGAATGCAAAAATTACTGCGCTGGTGTGCAGCATCCTGATCCGTCCAAAACCAAATGCCCCCTGGGAATTGATTAATCCCTGCAGATCACCGCTTCGTAAACTTACGATGGTTGGGTCGTCCGTCCCGAGAAAATACTCAGGAAGTTCCGGATAGAATAGCATCCATGCGGCGGTAAGTCCTAATAAAAAACCGACAAGCCCGAAGACTACGGTTGCATAAAGAAACGCACGCACAATACTGTTGTCATAACTAAACTTTTGTGTTTCCATATTAACTAATCACTTTTTGCTTCTGTTATTTTTTTTAATTCTGGTTTATTTTCTTCTTCAGATCCCGGCTCGTCTTTGATAATTTCTGAGTCGAGAAGTATCCGGACCGCGGGAGATTCATCATCCTCGAACTGCCCTTTTTTTACGTTTACAATAAAAACGATTAAAAAGACCACAGCCAGCGACACGCTGCAAAGAATCATTAAATATAATATATCCATGTGCGGTGCAAATTTAGGGATAAACCGGTTCAAATTTACTTAAAAAATATGATATTCCTCAACAAACGTTAAAGTTTGTTAATTTAAAATCTCTCTAAATAATCAAATTTCTCGGATTAAGTTTTTGATTCTGAATTATGTAGAGAAATTCACACGGTAAATCCTTCTTTTTTATTTGATTTTAAAATATTTTGTACTGCGCCACCAAGTGGAAATTGACGTAAACGCCACCACACTTATCGAACTTATCGGCATTAAGATCGCCGCAAACAATGGCGACATGTGTCCCGTAACCGCAAAACTCAACCCGATAATATTGTAGAAAAAACTGATCGCAAAAGTAATCTTTACAATCACCATCGCGTCTTTGGAAAAACTAAGATAATCATTCAGTTTTTCCAGTTTTTCGCCGGACATAATCGCATCGGAGGAGGGGGTGAAAGAATTGGTATCATCTGCAACCGCAATTCCCACGTTACTTTGCTTCAGTGCGCCTGCATCATTAAGCCCATCACCCAACATGGCCACTTTTTCGCCGCGGTCCTGCAGTTTCTTAATGTAATTTAGTTTATCTTCAGGATTTTGGTTAAATGCCATTCCATCAAAATCAGGAATAATTTTCTTAAGCTGCTTTTCCTCAGATGCATTGTCGCCGCTCAACACATGAACACGGTAACCTGCAAGATTTTTAAATAAAGTACTTAGATTTTTCCGGTATTCATTCTTGAAGACAAACTTCCCAATAAAGACATTGTTTTTACTGATATAAACCGCGGTTTCCAGATTTTTAGCTTCTTCACCAATCAGTTTTGCAGAACCTATCTTATAAAGTGCCCCGCGGACTTCTGCTTCGTAGCCCTTTCCGGGAGTTTCCGCAAACTTTTCAACAGGAAAATATTCGTCCTCAACTTTCAGAAAATCATATAGCGCTTTTGATAATGGATGGTTTGAATTTTTGACGAGCGACTTTATATTTTTCAGATCGAAATCTTCAATCTCATTCCCTTCAAAATGAATATTTGCTTCCTTATTGTGAGTGATTGTACCGGTTTTATCGAACACCAAAGTGCTGATTTTCGAAATTTTTTCGATGGTTAAAGTGTCTTTTACGTAGAATTTATTCCTTCCCAAAATCCGCATCACGTGCCCAAAAGTAAACGGTGCCGAAAGTGCCAGCGCGCACGGGCAGGCAATAATAAGAATTGCAGCAACGACCTGAAACATTTTTTCAAAATCAATTCGTCCCCAATAAATTCCGGCAATCAGGGTAATTCCCAAAATTATAAAAGTGAAATATTTGGAAATATGGTTGGTTAATGTATCTAAACCTGTTTCGTACTTTCTGAACGCTTCCTTATTCCATAACTGAGTTAAGTAACTCTGGTTCACAGTCTTAATCACTTCAAGTTCCAGCGCTGATCCCACCTGTTTCCCGCCGGCAAAAATCTTGTCACCAGGTTTTTTAGGTACCGAAGCACTTTCTCCCGTAATAAAACTATTGTCGATATTGCCTTCACCGTTAATCAAAATAGCATCCACCGGTATAATCTCCTGATTACGGACCATAATCCGGTGTCCGACTTTCAGATCCGAAAGCAAAATATTTTCCTGTTTTCCGTTGAAATCAACTTTGGTAACGGCAATCGGATAAAAAGATTTGTAATCTCTGTCGTAGGAAAGCGCGCTGTAAGTTCTTTTCTGAAAAAGTTTCCCTAAAAGCATGAAAAAAAGCAGTCCGCAAAGCGTATCGAAATATCCTGGGCCGTAATCCGTCAACACCTCATAAATACTTCTGCCATAAAGCATAATAATTCCAAGAACAATCGGGACATCAATATTTACAATCTTATTCTTCAGCCCAAACCATGCGGATTTAAAATAATCTGAAGCGGAATAAAAAACCACCGGGGTAGCCAGTAAGAACATGATAAACCGGAAAAGATGCTTGTACTTCTCCATCCAGAAATCGGTTGTTCCCATTACGTGTTCAGCATATTCCGGATAGCTGAAAAACATGCCGTTCCCGAAAGCAAAACCAGCAACCGCAAGTTTAATCACCAGGGATTTGTCTAAAGATTCTTCTTTTTTTTCTGCAGTTTCCAGGTTCACCACAGGTTTGTAACCTAAACTTGTAAGGAATTTCGCCAGTTCGCTTAGTTTCAGTTCATTATGATTGAATGAAATCTGTACCGTTTTGCGGGTGAAATTGACCTGAGAATAATTGATATTGGGATTTAGCGACTGCAGACTTTCTAAAAGCCAGATACACGATGAACAGTGGATAACAGGAATCTTAAAATTCACAAGACTGGTATTTCCCTCAGAAAAATCGGTTACTTTCTCGAAGATTTCCGGCGTGTCGAGATAATCGAACTGGGACGTATTGTCGTCATTTGGCCGGATTCCGGATTTTTTATTAAGCTCATAAAAATCGCTAAGATTATTAAGATTCAGGATTTCGTAAACGGATTTGCATCCATTGCAGCAAAAGATCTTTTCATCGAATGAAATTCGCTCTTTATCTATGTTTTGGCCGCAATGAAAACAGTTTTCAGGCATTTTATATAAAAAATTTCATGCAAAATTATAATAAATAAATTTGTGGCTGGCTTATAAATACCCTATTTTTGCTGATAAATGTCATAAAAAAATGTCGTTAGAAAAACAAACCCTAATTGAGGAAAACCTCTTGAAAGTGTTCAGCGATGAGTCCTTCCAGGAAATGCTTTCACCCGAAGATTATAAAAATTATCTTTCTGTAAAACAGAATCTTAAATTTCATAAAGGTGAAACCATCTTCGAGGATGGTGGAACTCCCAACGG
>NZ_DAMBHK010000036.1:9078-18278 GCF_032060305.1 Kaistella sp.
ATTTCTGAATTCAAACAGGATGAACTCATCGAAGTTGAAGGCAGAACCATTAAGATTTTAAATCACGAAAAACTCATAAAACTGGGTCACGTTACGCTGTAAATAATTATTGAAGATCGCAGGTGAATGAATATTCTTTCGCCTGTGATTCTCAGTAACCAAAAACAACCATCGATCATGTCTGTACATTCTGAAATTAAAAAAATCACCACCGAGACTTTGCGAAAAATGAAATTCGACAAAGAAAAAATCACCATGCTTACCGCATATGATTTCACAACTGCTAAAATGGTGGATGCAGGCGGTGTAGACTCTATCCTGATCGGCGATTCCGCAGCCAACGTTATGGCGGGTTTCGAAACTACGCTTCCCATTACGCTGGATCAGATGATTTACCATACCCAGTGTGTGGTGCGCGGTGTTGAAAGAGCTTTGGTTGTAGCAGATTTACCTTTCGGAACTTACCAGAGCAACCCGGAAAAAGCACTGGAATCAGCCGTAAGAATGATGAAAGAAGGCGGTGCACATTCCATTAAAATTGAAGGAGGAGCAGAGATTGAAGAGTCTATCAGAAAAATTGTGAACGCTGGAATTCCGGTAATGGGGCATTTAGGTTTAACGCCTCAGTCCATTTATAAATTCGGAACGTATAAAGTGCGCGCGAAAGAGGATGCAGAAGCTGAAAAACTGATGAGTGACGCGAAACTTCTGGAAGAACTTGGCTGTTTCGCGCTTGTTCTCGAAAAAATTCCTGCAGATTTGGCGAAGAAGGTTTCAGAAAGTATTTCCATTCCTACCATTGGAATCGGTGCCGGACCTGATTGTGACGGGCAGGTTCTTGTGTACCACGATATGGTGGGCATGAATCAGGGATTTTCACCAAAATTTTTAAGAAGATATTTAGACTTATATACCGAAATCACCGGAGCAGTTTCTCAATATGTAAAAGATGTGAAATCCGCAGATTTCCCTAACAAATCAGAAAGTTATTAATGAATACCAATACACAGACCATCCAGGGAATTTTATCAATTGCAGCACTTTTGTGCTTAATTGCAGGATTTTTTAACCTTTTTTCTCCGGAAATCAATGATTTCCTTTACCACAGAGTTTTCTACGTTTTAATAGGAGCAAGTTTCTTTTTCCAGGCGCCTACTTTAACGAATAAAAACTTTCTGTATCCGATGTATGCCGCAGCTGCGCTTTGTATTATCGGTGCTTTTTTACCGCCGGATTCCAAGTTTATTTCCATTAAGACCATTGGTCTTTTTGCAGGCGTTATTCTTTCCATCTTCAACAGACCGAGACCTGTAAGAAGATAATCAGTAGCGCTCTGATTTCAGAATATCTTCGAAATAATTTACAAGTAAAGTTCTTTCTGCCGTGGTAAGATTGGCTTCAGGATGCTGCGCAATGTAGCCTGGCGAAGGCATGGTATAGTCCTTTATTGAACGTGCCGAATTCTGCAGCATGCTTTTCTTCAGATCACGGTTAAAATTCCCCCATTCCGAGAAATTAAGATGTTCTCTCCCTTCACTGACATGGTTTTTTATCGACCACGAAATCGGGGCTACATAAGCATAATCCGGATACACCGTTTCGTTAGAGTGGCAATCGTAACATGCATTTTTCAGAATACTTTTTACATTCGGCGGCGTATTGAAAACCGCAACGAAATTTACTTTCTGATCCACCGGTTTGTTCGTTCTGTCCACCGGAATAAACTGAATTAAAGCGATCACAATAAGCGACCAATAAACAATATTTTTAAAAGTTTTCATCTCACGGTTTAGGCTGCTCCACAGGAATTGTAGGTTTAATTTCACTGGCCGGATCTGCAGAAATTGTTGTTTCAGCACCCGGCTGAAGGTTCCATTTTTCACGGATCTCCCAAAGCGGCCTTATTTCCACATTTTTTTCGAAGATATAGACGTCTTCAGCAAATTCCGCGGCAAGGAAATCGGCAGAATCCCAGATTCCGTTCTCATTATTATCAACCAGAATTCTTATCTGGTATTTGCCCGGTTTCACCGATCTGAAGGTTAGATTGGATTCTTTTCCGTATTTTGAATAGGAAACATTTCCGTTTTCGCTCAACAACTGCAGCCAGAATATTTGCTCAGGTGCATTCTCTAATGTTAAGACCAGCGTTCCGTAATTTTCGGTTTTATCAGATTCAAAATCAAATCGGTAAGACTTCTGAATGGTTTCATAGAAAGACGAAACTGTTTCTTTCGGGACGGTTAAAGAATACTTTTTACCTTCTTTAAACTGCGACTGAATACGGACTTCAAAAGGATTTTTTTCAGAAATCTGCGCCGTGAAATCCTGCTGAATACTGTCGGAAACCAAAGTCCATTTTTCCGGCTGAATGTTGTCGATAAAATAATTGGAGGTGATCACAAAATCCTGGTTTGGAGGCAAAATATTACCCTTTGAATTGGAAAGTGCCATTTCGTTCTTCGTATTCAGACGGTAAAAAACCGATACAGTATCCTGCTTCACGCCATCATCATAACTGAATTTCAGGTTTTCGCTGGTCGCAATTCCTACATTTTGCTTTTTAGCATCAAACCAAACAGTTAAAGAATCCGATTTCGGCGCATGCGTCACTTTATAATCCTGCAGTTTTTCATTCAAGGAAAGAACCTTTACATTCTGGGGATTCCCTTCAAACGTCATTAAAATTCCTCCCGGTACTTCCTTCATTTCTACATATTTCTGGGCTTTTCGGGAAGGGTATAAATTGAGTTTAAGTCCTGATATATTTTTATCTAAAACAATTTTGTCTTTCAGGAAACCTACTTTTTCTTTTCCAGGGTCGTAAACTGAATTCGAATTACTGTCTTCAAAAGCCAAAATCCTGTATGTTCCGGGTGAAAGATAATTCAGTTCAAAATAACCGTCGGGATCAGCTTTGGTGATATAATAAGGTTTCTGGCGGTAATCCATGGAATCTTTATCCTGATAAAGCCCGACCACCAAATTCGGTTCGGATGATTTCTGATCTTTATCGCTGATCAGACTTTTCAGGTCTCCGCTGATGTAGAGATCATCAATTTTATCACCGGTAGAAAACGCGAAATTATAATACTGAAGCGCATTTCCCTCGTTATTATCTACAATCGCATTCCCGAAATTGAAATTATAAGTAGTGTTGGCCTGCAAAGTGTCTTCCCATTTAATCAGCAGGTATTTATTGGCCATTCCTGAGGGAAGAATTTTGGTCATTTTGCGGAGTGGTGGCGAAATAATCAGGTGCTTATTGATTTCTTTCAGCGTAATATATTCATCAAAATCGATGCGCAGCTCCTTGATATCTCTCGGAACATTCACCCGCGACGAATCAATATTTGTACCCACCACTTTGGGCGGAATTGAATCTTTGGCGCCGCCTACAGGCGAACCCACCCTTGCACAGGAAAGTAAAATGAGACTAAGCAGGAAAAGAAAACACAGTTTCTTCATGAAAAAGTTTTACGCAAAATTACTAAAATTATTCGCTGTAGGAATCGTTACCATTCAGAGAATCTGCTCCGGAACTATTTTTTATCGTATCGTTCTGGTTTAATGTCTTCACTAATTTCTCGGTTTCGTACGGGAAATTTTCAAATAAACCCGAAAGCGCCAACGAGGTATAAACCCTGCTCGAATATTTATTGCCTATTGCGATAATGGTGACATTCGATTTCAATAAATGGCCGAAAACCGAGTTGGTACCATGCCACCAGCCGTTGTGGTACGTGAGTTTTTCATTTTCATTGAAGACCTTCATCCGGAAACCAAGTCCGTAATTATTAATTCCCGGCCGTTCGTTGCTGTAAGGCTCGAAAACCATTCTATACAGATCTTCACGCAGAAAGTTTTTGGCAAACATGGCTTTCGAAAAATTAAGAAGATCCCTCGGTGTAGTGTAAACATTTTTGTCACCATAAATCAGATCCAGCCTGTCATACGGATAAACGCGTGGGCCGCGCTGGTAAAAAGATTTTGCTGCGCTTTCCATATCTTTTTCCTGAAGAATATAGGTATGTTTCATCTTCAGTGGGCGAAAGACAATCTGCTGCATCGCTTCCGGAAAAGGGATTTTGGTAGAATGCTCTACCAACAGGGCCAGTAACGCATAATTCGTATTGCAGTACATAAATCCGGTGTTGGTTTCCCGCGCCAGATCTGGTTTATAACGGATCAACAGATTGAGAATATCCTGATTGGAAATATATTCTTTGGAAAGTTCGGCAGGTTCAGGCTCTATTTTCTCAATAAAATATTCGTATTTCGGCAAACCGCTCCGTTGGGAAAGCAGTGTGAACACAGTAACCTTAGGATAAGGAAATTTGGGAAAATATTGGGTTAAGGGAGCATCCAGCTCCAGTTTTCCGGCTTCAATCAGTTTCATGACAGCCATCGCCGTAATCGATTTTGAAATGGAAGCCACGTGCAGCGCAACCGTATCATTCACCGGCCCCTGTTTATTGTCCTGGGTAAAACCTCGGTAACCCTCATAGAGAATTTCATCGCCTTTCGCTACTAAAAAACCGCCCCAGAGATCACCTTTTTCCCAGACATTTTTGTAGTAACTGTCGATGACAGAAACAATAGAATCCCTGTTCTTAAGTTTGCTGTCGTTTTCTTTAAAAACTTCGTCGAGTTCTACATTTCCGAAATTCGGCAAAGTTGTTTTGGTTCCTTCGCTGTCTGTATTTTCCTTTTTGCACGAAAACAAGACCAGACTAAAAATGGCAAGAAAAAAAATAATTCGGAATAATTTCATTGAAGAGTTTTTAACCTGAAAAATGCCCGCAAGATAAGGGATTTCGCATCAGTTTTATAAGACTCAAATCATAAAAATTTGTTAATCCTGAGCAAACCCGGTCAGGATTTTATCTACAATAACCTGCGCAAGTTTTTCTTTACTCTGTACAGTCCATCCTGCAATGTGAGGCGTTACAATGACTTTTTCGGATTGCAGCAGAAATGCGGAGTCAGTGTTTTCTATTTCCAGATTTTCAAATGAAGCCTTTTCATATTCCAAAACATCGAGGCAGGCACCTTTTACTTTTCCGGAACGTACTGCTTCAACTAAATCACTCGTTTTCACATTTTTCCCTCTGGCAGTATTGATGAAATAAAAATCTTTTTTCATCCCGGAAATAAACTGCGCATCAATTAAATGATAGGTTTCGTCGGTAATCGGAATGTGAAGACTTAAAATATCAGCTTCATCCTTTAAAGTTTCCAGTGAAACCTGCGTTGCGAATTCATCGGAAAGATTGGGCAGGATATCATGAAAAATCACTTTAACGCCGAAACCTGAAAGTCTTCTGGCAACGGCTTTTCCCATGTTTCCGTAGCCGATGATTCCGAAAGTTTTTCCCAGAAGTTCGTCCCCGCGGTTTTCTTCACGCTTCCAGATTCCGTTTTTTACTTCAGCTGAAGCGATGAAGAGTCTGTGCATCATAATAAGCAACATTCCCACCACGTGCTCCGCCACAGAATCGCGGTTTCCTTCGGGTGAACTGATGAGTTTTATTCCCCGTTCTTCCGCAAAACGCACATCGATATTTTCCATTCCGGCGCCTACTCTTGCAATAAACTTCAGGTTTTTGGCGTGCTCGAGAAAATTTTGATCAACAGGAATTCTGCTTCGGATAATAATGCCTTCATAATCTGCAATCTTTTCCAGCACTTCATCATAAGAGGACGTGGTGTCTTCATCCAACATAAAACCTTTTGCAGAAAGCTGTTCTGTAATTAAAGGATGGTTGGTATCGAGCTGAAGGATTTTCATCATTTACACCGAGAACAGTTTTTTCAGTTCGGTGGAATCTGCCGCCTTCATTCTTCCGGAAAGGATAAGCGAAAGTTCTTTTCTTCGTAAAGCGGCATCAAATCTGAGTTTTTCCATATCAGTTTCGGGCTCCATTTTGGGGATCGGAATCGGACGGTTAAATTCATCTACCGCAACAAACGTATAAATCCCTTCGTTGGTATGAATTTTTTTCTGATTGATCGGATCATCGAGCCACACATCCACATAAATTTCCATTGAGGTTGAAAATGCGCGCGACACTTTGGATTCCAGCACTACAATTCCGCCTTCCGGAATCGGATGATTGAATGACACGTGATTTACAGAAGCCGTTACCACACGCCTTTCACAATGACGCGCTGCAGATATTGATGCGCAACGGTCCATTTTTGCGAGCAGTTCGCCACCGAAAAGATTTCTAAGAGAATTGGTTTCGTTTGGCAAAACGATATTCGTCATCACCGTTAACGATTCTGACGCTTTTTTGATTTTTTCCATTTTGATTTTGAGTATTTTTGGGAACTCCATTTTTTTCCCGGAACGGGTGCAATGGCTTTAGATTTTAAAGAATCTGTTTTTGCAGAATCCGTCACCGTATTCATCAGCGTGGCAGAATCCTGTTTAACTGAATCTTTTTTAATGGAAGCCTTTACAATTTTAGTTGCAGGTGCAGGTTCCAGACCGTTTCCGAAAGATTTTTTTCCTAAAATAAGTTCCGGCTGGGTAATTCCAAAATAAGCCAGTCCTGAAACCCCTAAAAGCAACGGAACGAGCCAGTAAAGCTTTTTACTGAAACGGTAAGAAGTCTGATGATCCTCAGGTTTACTTAAAGGTACTGAATTTTTTATTTCAGAAAGGTGAATCTCTTCCAAACCGTAAAAATCAGGCGAAAGGTTTTCGGTCCGGTATCCGGTGAAATGAATCTGGCTGTCGTCTAAAACAAAAGTCCCAATATTTTCGAGAACAAACTTCCCTTCTTTCTCCAGAATCGAATACCAGAAATTGGTTTGCTTTTTCACCTCAATTTCAGCATCAATCACCGGAATATTCTTTTGCTGCGCGACAAAACGTACAAACGAATCATCTGCCGCTGAATTCCCAATCTGAAAGGCGACTTCTTTTCCGGGAGGCAAAATACTTTTCCCGCCCTCATCCACCAAAGCATTGGTGTTTTTCAGATAAAAAGTCCCAAAACCCGGCACCAAAACCTGGCCCTGTTGCTTCAGAAATTCGAGAATGAGAAAAGAGAAATTCATATGGCCGCAAATTTATGTTTTTTGTACCATTTAATCAAAAATAAAAAAGACCGCTCCTAAAAAGCGATCTCTAAATCAGTTGATAAATCAATTATTTAGCAAATTTCACTACTTCGCTTTCAGAACCGTTTGTGATTTTCACCAAATACAATCCGTTTCGTGAAACGTTCAGTTCAATTGGAGTTCCGTTGGCCACTGCTTTGAATGATCTTACAAGTTTCCCCGACATTTCGTAAACAGAAATTTCAAGATTTCCTTTACTGGACGTATAAAGTTTACCTCCGATAACATTGGATTTTTTACCCGTCACAGGATTAGAAACCGCCAAAGTAGCATCTGTAGTTGTACTGGTAAACCCATATGTGGTTGCTGCAAGGTCTCCAGACTGTTTCGTTGCGCCATTCTGCTGGTCTTTAAAAACAAAACCTAAATTATTAACCGTAGTTCCGGAAGGGAAAGTTTTGTTTCCATTGGTAAAAACTTTGGTGTTCAGGTTAATTGTCCCTACATAGGCACCGGCACTGCTGTCCCAATTCATCGACACTGTAGAATTGGTCCACGCATCATCATACACAGTTCCCGTACTGTTGTCTGCGGCATTACTCCACACATGAACCCAAAAAGTTGGAACTTCGAAACCCGGCTCATAAATCGAATAGTCGTTGGTAGCACCGTAAGTCAGTTTTACAACACCCTGGGAAACAGTCTGCACTGTTAGTTGCGCAGAAAATGCAGCCGCAGCGCATACTGCTAAAAATAAAGAGGAAAGTTTTTTCATATTTCTTGCTTTTAAAATTGTAGAATCTAAATTACTGCAATTTTTGAAAAACAGGAACATTTTCCTCAATTATTTATAATACAACTGTCAGTTTAACATCAGGCTATTGAAACTTCAGGCTTACACCAAACATAAAATTAACACCTGCCTGAGAAAAATAAACCGGTCCGTCGTACACATAGCCGTTGTTTACGTATTTTTTATTGAAAATATTGTTGAGCAAAAATTTAAAATCAACATCAGTTTTCTTTAGATTTAAAGTATATTTTATATTGAAATCGCTAAGGAAATAATCATCGAGTTTCAGGCTTTCATTGTTGGTGTTATCTAAAAACTGACTTCCAACATATTGGTTCTGAATTCCTAAGCTGAATTTTTCAGTCGGATTAAACTGAAGTAACACGTTCGCAATTACCTCCGGAGAAAATGAGATTGGCGTATTTCCAAGCATTTCAATGCCGGAAGAAGTCTCGTTTTTAAAATCCTTGTTTTGGTTTTTGCTCAACGTTAAATTTCCTGAGGCGTTCAACTTTTCCGAAAGTTTTGCAATCGCGCCAAGTTCAATTCCCATTCGATAACTTTGGCCAGAATTTACGCGGATGAATTCTCCCACATTGTTAATCTGTCCGTTCAGTACCAACTGATTCACATAATTCATGTAATAAAGGTTTCCTGTGAACGAAACATTTCCCAGCGTCTTTTCAATTCCGGCTTCGAAATCATAAAGTTTTTCTGCTTCGGTTTCAGGATTCGCGAAAAGATCATCCCGGTTCGGCTCGCGGTGCGCAACGGCCGCGGAAAGAAAAATTTTTCCTGCCGGGATTTTATAATTGATTCCTGCTTTTGGGTTAAAGAAGGTCCATTTCTTATTGAGATTCACTCCTTCATCATCTCCTTGTTGTACAATTTTGGTGTCGTAGGTGATGTTTCTCAGCTGTAAATCTCCAAAAAACTCAAATCTGTTTTTAGAAACAATAAACTTGGCAAAACCTGCAATTTCATTCTTCAGCGAGTTGTTTCTGTAATATTCGTGTTCAAAAATCTGCGGGCGGAACACATCAGAAACATTCCCAAAATGCCTGCCGTAATATTGGTTTCCAACGATTCCGAAATTCAGATCCAAATTTTCAAACTTTCCGTAAAGCGTAGAAACGGCTCCGTAAAAATCGTTATCGAGCCATTTTTTACGGATGAAATCGCTGCGTTTGATTTCAGCACCGTTTTCTAAAATATTGGGAAGGTTGTATTTTGAAAATTTCGCATCCTGTTTGTAATTTTCGTAATACCCCTTGCCAATTGTATAATGGAAAGTAGTTTCCAGATTCCAGCGGTCACTAAGGTTCTGCTCCCACAA
>NZ_DAMBHK010000036.1:18378-23541 GCF_032060305.1 Kaistella sp.
TATAATGGAAAGTAGTTTCCAGATTCCAGCGGTCACTAAGGTTCTGCTCCCACAAGAGCTGATAATGATTTTGGCGGTAATTGTCGGTTTCATTATCATAAAAACCGATGATATTTTCCCAATTCTGATCATAGATCGCTCCTGAATAATTGAATTTAGGAGTAGTTTCCCAGGTTGTTTTATCAACGCCGTTCCAAGCCTGATAAGTTTTTTCTTTTCCTCCAAAAGCCATGAGCCGGATTTTCGTTCTGTTTTCTTCAAAAAGCCCGGTAAAGTTGTAAGAATTAAGATCAGAAAAAGCCCGGTCGATATACCCATCCGAATGAATATTAGTGTAACGCCCCATCAATGAAAGCCGGTCTTTCCAGAATTTACCGGAACCTACTTCTGCGGAATATTTATAGGTATTGAAAGAGCCGTAACTGTTATCCGATTTCACATAAAATTTTTCATCCGGATTTTTAGAAATCACGTTCACACTTGCTCCAAATGCCGAAACTCCGTTGGTGGAAGTTCCTACGCCTCGCTGGATCACAATTTGCGATGCAGAACTTGTTAAGTCCGGAACATTCACAAAAAAGGTTCCCTGAGATTCGGAATCGTTATAAGGCACGCCGTTCAGCATAACATTAATTCCGTTGCCGCCGACCCCACGGATTCTGAAACCGGTGTAGCCTACTCCGTTTCCGGCATCTGAAGTTGAAATGACTGAAGTTTGATTCTTGAGCAAAACCGGTAGATCCTGACCGAGATTTTTGATCCCCAAATCCTTTTCAACGTTGATAATTTCTTTGGAAACCGGTAATCTTTTTGTGAAATTCACACTTTCGATTTCGTGAATTTTCAAAGTGTCTTGCGTCGATTGTGCAAGGTAAAAAGGACCAGCGAAAAGTCCTAAATAAATAAATCCTTTCATTCTTTTAATTTTTAAGATTAATTGAATAAAAGGGGTCGAAAAAAATTATACAATAAATAGGTCCGCAGACCGCTCCCTAAACAGCATTACCTGTTCTAGGTTCATTGGGTATAATCTCAGCTTTTTACAGCACCCCTTTATTTTCAGCGGCGAAAGTACAAAATTTTTAATTAATAGCGAATATTATTGGAATCTACGTAATAATAATTTTTTCCGTCTTTGGTCACTTCAAAAAGCCGCGCGAGCTTCCAGCTGAAATTTCTTTTAATATCGCTGTATTCGAAAGGGATCACCACTTTATTATTGATGTCGATTACCCCAAATTTATTTTTGTACGACGCAATAATCATCGGATTTTTGAGATCATCACCTTCCAGAATATGCAGGTAATCGTACTGCGGATAGATTGTAAACTGCCGGTAATCTCCGGGATTTTCAAATTTAGAATCTTCGATAATTCCATAGGCGTGATTCATAACGTAGGCATGAAAAATCTGTGCTTTAAATTCAGGCGTACATGGTCCTAAATCGCTTTTTTTGAACTGATAAACCAGCGTTCCGGATTCATTGATACGGAAATCCTGACCATTTAAATGAACAGATGCATATTTAGAAGATCCGAATCTCTTCACTTTTGGATTAGGAGAATTCAGCAGATTGCAGTCTTCCGTAAAAAATCCGACATTGCTGTACTCTGGTTTAATGATCACTTTTCCCTTTTGATTGACAAAACCGTATTTACCGTTGATGTTTTGCGGAATAAGTGCCGGAATGGAATCATTTACCTTCACCAAATCGGGATTGGTTCTCGCTGAAACTGTTTTTGTAACCTTCTTTTTAGCGACATTGTGTTTCTGACCAGATAACATCAGGGCGAAGCTGATTAAAATCAAACTTAAAACGTTCTTCATGACTTTCTTTTTGCAAACTTAGGTCCAAAAATAACGTTTTAAATGTTTCTGAAAATAAAGAACAAAACCAATATGGCCATAATAACATACAATGCGTTTTGCCCATACAGTAATTTTCTCGTTTTTGGATAGCGGGTTTTTAAACTTTCAGTACTAAAAGCAATGCCTAAAGTGATATAGGGAATGGAGGCGACCAGTAAAGGATTGTATGCGAAAGCTTCTTTGAAATTGAGATGAAGAAGTTCATGAATGGCCCGCTGAGAGCCACAACCGGGGCAACTTAAGCCTGTAACATAATTTACCGGACATCTCGGGAAAAACTGAGTGTTCGCAGGATTATAGCTGAAATAAATAAGTCCCAAGATAAGTACAAGGGAAACCGCGATTAGTAAATTAGATTGTTTGTTGATGATCATTATCTGTTTTTGTATGCAATAGGTGGCTATTAAATTTATTTGCCTTATTTTCCAGACAATATGAAAGATCACTTATTAGCAGAAGAGGTTTTTATTGATATGGTTTATTAATTTCATCAATTTTTGCTCGTAAATCTGCAATTGAGAATTGATCTGAATCACATTCAATTTCGGGAATGTTATTTTGCTTTAGAAAATCATTTAAATCTTTACAGTCTCTTAACATATTAAATTCTTTATTTCCTAAGTCCAATACAATTCCTTTCGTACTGCCGTTAATAGAATATGTTACAGGATTTATTGCTCCTAATGCGAATTTACTAAACATCCCTCTCATATTTTCTTCAAAATAAATGAATCTTCCGTAATTTGTTACTTTACAAAATCTTGAGTATGCATCTGGATCATAGCCTTTATCTCTTTTGTTCGTATATTTTCTATAAGTTTGAAAATACATTTCACCTTTATATGAAACGGCTAATGGAAGATTAATTTTTTTCTTGTTTTTTTTGAAGTAGAAGAATGCTTTTTCAGGCAAATTATTATTATCATATTTTGCATTTGTTTCAAAATAAATTTCATCTGTCGATGTTGGTTGTTTTTTTAGTACATCATCTAAAGTTTTGTAAACACCATCAGGAAAATCTCCTTTCTTAATTGACTGATATTGCATTTCTTGAGCAATGATAAAATTGGTAATGAGAAGAAAAGAAAAAATTATTTTAAATTTCATAGTAGTTGATGAGATTAATTTAGGAAGCAATATTGTTTAAAGCATATCTACTAACACTCAAATATAAGCAACTTAGCTGAAATCCAAAAAATCTGCACAAAAGAACTATTATCCAGAAAAAATGTTGCTAACTAAGTCGCTGGCAGTTTCGTAAGGACGCCTCAAGTTGTATAGTCCATTCAGGATTATTAATTATATTTGAGCGAAGTAAACCCAATGAAGGTCAAACGAAGACTGAACTTCAGTACATGATTTTCAATAAGAGGTTAAGACACCCAACGGACTATGGCAATCTAACGAAACTTCCGGTTCAAGAGGCTCTGCAGTCTTTACTCTTCCTGAAAAACAACCGCAAAGGCTGCCCATACTTATATAAGAAAAGTTTTGCTTTAAAACTTCACCTCAGTTTTTTTTAAGAATCACCGAAAATAGATTCTCAGCATAGTATTTATATTTAATCTAAATGATATTCATCAGTTTTAAGGTTAAAATTTTGTATTTTTGAGCTTCTTTAATTTTAACAAAAAAAAACAGATATGACTTTCGACATTGACATGATCAAAAAAGTGTATGAGCGTTATCCTGAAAGGGTTGCTGCAGCAAGAGCAGTCGTGGGAAAACCGTTGACACTTTCTGAAAAAATCCTTTATACACACCTTTGGGAAGGCAATGCAACCCATGCTTACGAAAGAGGGAATTCTTATGTAGATTTCGCTCCGGACCGTGTTGCGATGCAGGATGCTACCGCGCAGATGGCACTTTTACAGTTCATGCAGGCAGGTAAATCCAAAGTGGCAGTTCCATCGACAGCGCATGCCGATCACCTTATTCAGGCAAGAGTGGGTGCTGAAGCAGATTTGCAGGAAGGAATCAATAAAAACTCAGAAGTTTTCAATTTCTTAAGTTCAGTTTGCGATAAATACGGCATCGGTTTCTGGAAACCGGGAGCAGGTATTATTCACCAGGTGGTGCTTGAAAATTATGCGTTCCCTGGTGGAATGATGATCGGTACCGATTCTCACACAGTGAATGCAGGTGGTTTAGGAATGGTTGCCATTGGTGTTGGTGGTGCCGATGCAGTAGATGTAATGGCCGGAATGGCCTGGGAACTGAAAATGCCTAAATTAATTGGTGTAAAATTAACAGGTAAACTCAACGGATGGACTTCTGCAAAAGATGTGATTTTAAAAGTAGCTGGAATTCTTACCGTAAAAGGTGGAACAGGCTGTATCGTTGAATATTTCGGTGAAGGTGCGCAAAACCTTTCTGCAACAGGAAAAGGAACTATCTGTAACATGGGTGCCGAGATTGGCGCGACGACTTCAACGTTCGGGTACGATGATTCCATGAGAAGATATTTAGCTGCAACCGGAAGACAGGATGTGGTAGATGCTGCTGATGCTATTGCAGAACACTTGACAGGTGATGCTGAAGTTTATGCAAACCCTGAACAGTATTTCGATCAGGTGATTGAAATTAATCTTGATGAACTGGCACCGCACTTAAACGGACCTTTCACACCGGATTTGGCAACTCCTGTTTCAGAATTCCGAGCAAAAGCTGAAGCTAACGGCTGGCCGCTTGATGTGGAATGGGCACTGATCGGTTCATGTACCAACTCATCTTACGAAGATTTATCAAGAGCCGCTTCAATTGTTGAAGACGCAGTGGCTAAAGGAGTGAAACCAAAAGCAATTCTCGGGATTAACCCAGGTTCTGAGCAGGTGAAATTCACCGCAGAAAGAGATGGTTTCCTTAACTCATTTAGAAAGTTTGATTCAGCAAGAATCTTTACCAATGCATGCGGACCTTGTATCGGTCAGTGGGATCGTGAAGGTGCTGAAAAAGGCGAGAAAAACTCAATCATTCACTCTTTCAACAGAAACTTTGCAAAAAGAGCCGATGGTAACCCAAATACCCACGCTTTCGTAGCGTCTCCGGAAATGGTAGCTGCAGTAGCAATCTCGGGAAGACTTGATTTTAACCCGATTACCGATACCTTAACCAACCAAAACGGCGAGCAGATTAAACTGGATGAGCCTAAAGGCTTTGAACTACCTGAAAAAGGTTTCGCGGTAGATGACAACGGTTATCAGGCGCCTTCAGAAGACGGTTCCTCAGTGCAGGTTGTCGTGAACCCGGATTCCGACAGACTTCAGTTGCTGGAGCCTTTCCAGCCTTGGGACG
>NZ_DAMBHK010000037.1:0-21846 GCF_032060305.1 Kaistella sp.
CCCGCGACCTCCGCCGTGACAGGGCGGCATTCTAACCAGCTGAACTACCGGATCATTGATAACTAAAGAACTTCTTTTGTTTTGGTGAGTGCAAAAATACAACTTTCTGGCTATCTACAAAATGTTTTCTCACAAAAAATGCTTTCTTTTTCAGAAAGCATTCATTTTCACGGGATTATTTTTTATAAATGCGCTGATAATTTTTCTGCAATTACCTCTTTTGATGCCACACCTACGATTTTATCAACCACCTGTCCGTTTTTGAAAATCAAAACTGTTGGGATATTTCGGATTCCGTAGTCTACAGAAACCTGCTGATTGTTGTCAACATCCACTTTTCCCACTACAGCTTTTCCTTCAAAATCTGTTGCGATTTCTTCTACAATTGGCCCCAGCATTCTGCATGGTCCGCACCAAACTGCCCAAAAATCAACTAAAACCGGTTTATCGGAATTTAAAACCATTTCCTGGAATGACTGATCTGTTATTTCTAATGCCATTTTTCTATATTTTTATAATTAAATTACTTTTTCGATACAAAATTACAACTTTTCAGCGACTTTGGCTAATCCTCTATCTATGTGAAACATTTGTATTTTCTATCTTAAATGATGCTGCAATTTCCTTCAGGGCAGTGACCAAAGAATCAATTTCTTCTCTGGTCGTAAGATGACTGAAAGAAACTCTTAAAGGTGTGGAATCCTGCATTTCCTCCTCATCCAGAATCATCATCATCACCATCGAAGGTTTTGAAGCCCCTGATGAACATGCACTACCCTGCGAGATTGCGATTCCTTTCATGTCGAGTTTGAGGCCGATCATTGGATCTTTAAAGGGTAAAAGCACGCTTAAAACCGTATATAAGCTTTTGTCATCCTCGGCACTTCTTCCGTTGAATTTAACGCCTTCAATTTCAGCAGAAAGTCTTTCCACTGTATAATTTTTTATCCCTTTAATATGAGTGGCATATTCCGTCATATTTTGCAGAGAAAGCTCCAGTGCTTTACCAAGGCCTACGATTCCGCACACATTTTCCGTGCCCGCACGTAAAGCCCGTTCCTGAGGTCCTCCTGTGATAATGCCCTTTAATCCTGAAGATTTTCTTACAAAAGCAAATCCGCTTCCTTTTGGACCATGAAATTTATGGGCACTGCAAGATGCAAAATCCAGCGGAATCTCGGAAAAATCAAGTTCCATGTGCGCCATCGACTGTACGGTATCCGAATGGAACAACGCACCGTTTTCTTTACAAATCTGCGCTACTTTTTTAATATCCAGAAGATTTCCGATTTCATTATTGGCATGCATTAAACTTACCAGTGTTTTCTTTTCTGAAGCTTTAAGTAATTCCTCTAATTCATTGAGGTTGAAATCTCCTTTATGGTCGGGACGAAGATAAACCACTTCAACTCCTTTCCTTTTCTTCATATCCAAAACCGTTTCAGCAACGCATTTGTGCTCCATTGGTGACGTAATGATGCGCTCTACACCCAAATGATTGATGCAGGATTTAATAATCATGTTGTTGGATTCGGTTCCGCAGGAGGTAAATATAATTTCAGAAGGCGATACATGGAGATAGTCAGCCACTTCGCGCCTTACATTTTCGATGAGAATTTTCGCTTCCTGGCCGAGACTGTGGGTGGATGATGGGTTACCGTAATTTACTTTCATCACATTTACCATTGCATCGATTACTTCTTCGGCAAGTGGCGTGGTAGCCGCATTATCCAAATATATTTTATCCATTTTCTTAACTTTCTTTTTAGCGGTATAGCGGGTATAAAATTAGTGAAAAAATTCAAACTGGCTTTCATCTGCCCAAGACAACATTTCAGTATCGCCGGATGTGTCGCCAAAAGCTATGGTTTTATCGAATTTTCTGCCTTGCAATGCTTCATTAATCCTGTTCACTTTTTCCGGGCCGTTGCAGTTTTTTCCAATAAAATTCCCTGTAAAAATATCATTTTTAAATTCTGCCCGGGTTGAGAGTAGATTCATCCTGAGTTTTTTCGCGAATGGTTTCACCCAGATATCCAGGGAAGCGGTAACGATATAGCATTCAGTTTGGTTTCTGTCGATATTGGTAATGAATTCTAAAGCATTTTCACGAAAAATATCATGTTGGTATTTTTCAAAAAAAGCCTGCGATTTGTTTTCAATTTTCGTACGGCTTTGGCCTTTGAGAATTGAGGCAATAAAACTTTTTTTCACTTTCTCAGCATCCGCGAGCTTGAGTTTTAAAAGCACAAAAAGCGGAATATGTTTCAGAAACTGTAAATAAAATTTCGACGGATTATAGAATTTAAGATACAGAAACATGGTGTCTTTGTAGGTTAAAGTACCATCAAAATCGAAGAGATACAGTTTTTTCATTTCCAGTTCTTTAAAGTTTTAATTTTTTAAATATAAACTCCGGTATATTCTTAATAATCAACATAATAATTCTCCAAAGCGGTAAAACATATGCTGTGTTTTTTTTCTTTCTAAAAGCTTTATAAATTCCTTCTGCAGCCTGTTTTGGCGTTGCGGTAAGTGCAGGATTCAACGGTAATCCTTCTGTCATTTTGGTGTCCACAAAACCAGGTTTTATGGTAAGAACATGAACTTTTCTACTGAAGAGATAATTCCTTAAACCGCTTAAGTAAGCCGATAACCCTGCTTTTGCGCTGCCATAAATAAAGTTGCTCTGCCTCCCGCGGTCTCCTGCGACAGACGAAAGCACAATTAAGGTTCCGGAGCGCTGTCTTTCCATTTTACCGGCAAAAAAATTGAGAACAGGAATCAGTTTCGCGTAATTAATATCGATAATTATTTCAGTATTTTTATTGTTATACAGGCCTTCTTCCGTGTTTTCGCCCAAGTATCCCGTAGCGCAAAACAGTAAGTCGGAACTGATCTCATCAAGCTGAGTATAGTCGATTTCCTTCATCAGATCAAGTTCGATGATTTCGGTACGCTGAAAAAACTTCACATCAAGATGGCGGGCAAACTTTTCTGCAGTTTCGTGATTTGAGGTGAGAAGATAGATGACCGGATATTTTTCACCAGCTTCTAAAACCTTTTCTACAAAGGCCTGGGCGATTTCTGAATTGCTGCCGAGAACGATCATATTTTGTAGATTTAATTGCTGTTGCTGAGGATTCTCTTGTGTTGCACAGACACAAATTTAGGATTCTGAACGTTTCGAAGATAATTGGTAAGTGATGATTTGCTCATGCTGTCTTTGGTTAAATAAATCCTGCCGCCAAATTCTTCTACAATTTCATCTAAATCTGAAACCAATTTTGCAAGCTTCGGATTTACTTTAAAATCCAACGCCAAAGTATACCCTTCCAGAGGGAAAGAATTGTAAGCCGAAGGATTTTCTTTGCCGAAAAGTTTCAGGACCGCGAGGAAAGATCCGTTTCCGCTTTTGGCGATGGTTTCAAGGATTTTTTTCATGCCTGCTTTTCCTTTCTCCTTTGGAATTACCATTTGGTACTGGATAAACCCTTTCTTTCCGTAGATTTTATTCCAGTCATTCACCACATCCAAAGGATAAAAAAAGGTTTCGTAATCCACAAAATTCTTCACCTCTTTTTTTTGTTGCTTACTGTAATACAGATAGTTGAATAACTTTACACTCCATTTATTAAGCATAAAATCAGGAAAATAGAAAGGCACTTTTGGAATAAATTTCTGTTTGAGCCTCAGTGGATTCTGGTGCAATTTCTTAGGAAGTTCATGTTTAAAAGCATGTTCGCCACGCATCATGATACTTCTGCCGATATTTTTTCCGGTTTGCAGGCAATCAATCCACGCAACATTATACGTCCAGGACTCGCTTTCATCAAAAAGTTTAAAAATTTCATCGAGATTTTGTGCCTTGATGGATTCCTGGCGGATATAGGCTGTCTCAATATTCTTTAATTTGAATTTTGCAGAGAGAATAATTCCCGTAAGTCCCATTCCACCGATTGTTGCCCAGAATTTATCCTCATTTTGAGTTCTTGAACACGTAATGACTTCGCTGTTTTCATTCAGCAAGGAGAACGTTTCTAAATACTCGGAAAAACAACCTTCGGCATGATGATTTTTGCCATGCACGTCCGATGCTATGGCTCCGCCGACAGAGATAAATTTGGTTCCCGGAGTTACGTACAGGAAATACCCCTGCGGCACAATTACTTCTAAAATTTCAGAAAGTAAAACCCCTGACTCGCATTCAATGACACCGTTTAAACGGTCGAAACTGATGAATTTATTAAGCCGCTTGGTTGAAAATATATGTTCTGAAAGGGAAGCGTCGCCATAACATCTGCCGTTACCGCGTGCAATAACTTCATTATTGTTTCTAACGAAATCTTTTATTTTTTCAATAGAATCTTCTGACTTTATTTCCTTTTCCACCACAGGGAAATTCCCCCAATTTGTTACTTTCTGTATAAAATTCGGTTTCATTATTTGAAATAAATTTGAAGTAAAAATGCAGCGAGCCAAAGCACCAAAGTGACCTGAATATATCTGTCGCGGTATACTATTTTTGTTGGCGATTCGGTTTTATTATACACGAGCGTTTGCTGCAGATATCTTAAAAACGCAAATACAACAAAAATTACAGTATAAAAAACCCTGGAATGGAATTTCTGCTGAACTTCCGGTGAAAGCGTAAACATTAAATAACAAACGATTGCAAGGGTACAGCTTATTGAAAGCGCGATATCGGCAAACTGAACATTATAGCCATCGAGCGCCCGACGGGTTTTTCCGGAAATCTGCGCATTGATGAGTTCGCCTCTTCTTTTACCGATTGCCAAAACCAGCGCCAGAACAAATGTTAGCAGAATTGCCCATTGTGAGATATAAATTCCTGTTGCATAACCGCCCGCTAAAACCCTCAGTACAAAACCGATGGCAATAATGGTCACATCGATAATGGCGACATGTTTCAGTTTAAAAGTGTACGCAACATTCATCAACACATAAAATACAATGATTGCAGCAACCTTCCAGATATTATGCTGAAAATACTGTGCGCCAAAAAAAATCATGACAGAAATAAAAAGGATCAGCCCGATAAAAAACACCACCGCTCTTGGCTTTGAAATCGCTCCGCTTGCGAGTGGTCTTTTGCTTTTTTCCGGATGTTTTTTGTCGGATTCAATGTCTGAATAATCATTTAAAATATAAACTGTACTGGCCGCAAGGGAAAATACTGCAAAAGCAAAGAAACTTTTGATCAGCAAATCGGGATTGGTAATATTTCCGGAAAAGAAAAGTGGCGCAAAAACGAAAAGGTTTTTTACCCATTGTTCAACGCGAAGCAGTTTTAAATATTTCGTCATTCGTATTAAAGAGTATCACAAAATTAGTGATTTTAAAATAAAAAAATCCGCCGAAGCGGATTTAAAAATATAATGATTGTGATTTGGTCTTATTTACTGACCGGTTTGTGCATCGTTGATCATTTCTTCATTTGCGGTAATCGCAAATTCAACACGTCGGTTTTCTGCTCTTCCGGCATCAGTATCATTGGAAGCAATAGGTTCTCTCTCGCCCACTCCCATGGTAAACATTCTGCTTGCTGAAACTCCCTGAGAAACCAAATAGTTTTTCACTGCTGCGGCTCTTCTTTCAGATAGAGAAAGGTTATAAGCATCTGTCCCCTTACTGTCGGTGTGTCCATAGATATTAATGTTAGTATCCATGTTATTTTTAAGAACCTGAGCCAGCTTGTCTAAGTTTGCTTTAGCTGCTGGTGTTAAATCTGATGAGTCGAAACCAAAGTTTACCATATTTTCTTTCATGGTCACTTTAATACCTTCTCCTACTCTTTCAACCTCTGCACCCGGCAAAGTTTCTTTAATTTCTTTGGCTTGTTTATCCATATTTCTACCGATAACATTACCTGCAACACCACCTACGATTCCGCCAAGAACTGCCCCGGCTGGTGCATTTTTGCCTTTTCCTAAGTTATTTCCAAGAACTCCACCAATTACAGCTCCTGCTGCAGTACCGATTACAGTACCTTTCTGTTGGTTATTGGCATTTTTTACTGCTTCACAACTTGTTAACATCATTGTAGAAGTAATGAAGAAAGCTGCTATGTTTGTTGTATTAAAAATTTTCATTATTATAATTTTAGATTATTTCATTCCTGTTCTTGCAAAGTTATATACGATTCTTACGTTTTGACCACCTGACGGAACGTTTTGTTCCAAACTGAAAGAATCTGTTGTTTGGCTGATTAAGTTTAAAGAGTAGCCTTGGGTTACGGCTTTTGCTTTGGTATCTTCCAGTAATTTTTTGAATTTAAATTCGTTACCGTTTACCACTTCAAATTTAATTGGCTGAATAACACTCGGGCAGGCACCACCTCCGTTAAGGGTATAAGATCCGCTCCAGTTATTAGGAATTAATCTCCAGTGGCTGCCTACGAAACATTTTGCATCTGCACCTTCATCAAAAGGCTTTACACTGTAATTTTTGTCGTAGTCGACACTGGTGATTTCCCAATCTCCTTTTAGCTGAAGAAATTCTGCTCTATTTGCCTGAGCGGTTTTTGCTGTGGAACAGGAAATGCTGATTGCAGCACCTAAAATTCCTGTAAGTAGTATATTTTTCATAGTAGTAAAATTATAACAACTAGTTACAAAAAACCGTGCCAAGTTTTCTACTAAACGAGAAAAGCCCGAATTATTCGGGCTTTTTATAAAATAATCTAACAAATCATTATTTTCGTCTTACGGTTTTCTTCACCGTTTTCTTTGTCGTTTTCTTTACAGCTTTTGGTTTTGCTGTCGGTACAGGTGTTCCGGCTTTATAGAAATTTGTGAATGCATATTCCGCGGCTTTACGAAGGTCAATGACTCCGCCAGCTTCAGAGATTAAATCGAATCTGTTGTTTGTATTGGAGTTGATCATTGCATTAACAGAAGATTTGTTGGATGTTTTCACCAATGCTTCAATGATCTGTTGCGGTTTTAGATTCGGCATATATGCCCAAAGAACAGAGGCTGCACCGGCAACTACAGGCGATGCCATTGAAGTTCCCTGCAGATATTCATATTTACCATCCGGAACGGTAGAATAAATTTTATCTCCGGGAGCAAACACGTTCACCATTTTTTGGTTATAGTTGGAAAAATCTGCCCGCAGGAATTCATTATTATTCGTAGAAGCTCCCACTACAAGCATGTTATTGATGAACGGTTTAGCATCTGTAACCTCTTTAAAATTTGTTGGATAATAGACATTTTCAGCAATATTTTCATTTTCGTTGCCTGCAGCTTTAACCAAAAGAACACCTTTGTCCTGTGCGTACTTAAAGGCATCCCAAACTACAGTTTTACCCGGAGAAACAGGCTTGCCAAAACTCATATTCAGAATTTTAGCACCATTATCTACAGCGTATCGAATTGCATTTGCGACATCTTTATCCCGCTCATCACCATTCGGAACAGTTCTTACGGTCATAATTTTAGCCGTTTTGTAACCAACTCCGTACTGCGTTTCTGTACCTTGCGGATAACCTGCAATGATTCCTGCAACGTGGGTTCCGTGCTGGGCATCGGGACCTTCATAATGATTGTTGCCGTAATATTTCTGAGTATAATCTTCGTAATTATCACCAACCACAGATGCTCTTGGATCGAAATCAAGGTTATACTGCTGTGTGGCCTGCGGTGTGTAATAATCTAAAGCTTCTTTCATTTGCGCCTCCAAAAACTTCTGAACATCAGCAGGAGATTTTCCTTTTACAGAAGGATCCTGAGCGACCTGACCAAGCACTGATGCTGCCATTGCCTGCTCCTGGGTAGTTGGTCTTATTGCTGCCACCGCCTCTGGAGTCAGATTCTGGCCATTCAACAACTTAACCATATCCGGAATCATTTTCTGAATTCTGGAATAAGTTTCGTAACCCTGCTTTGCTTCGATGCTTTTCTTGGTGAAGATTTCTTTGGATTTCATGTACATTGCAAATTCTTCGGGCATTTTCGCCTGATTTGCTTTGTTTGTGGCAGAATTCGGACCTTCAAAAAGTGATTGGTATTTTTTTACCACTCTGGTCACTTCCATATTGTCAATATCGATGTCACCGTTTTTTCCACCAATGAAATTCCAACCGTAGATATCATCGACATAACCGTTTCCGTCGTCATCTTTTCCGTTGTTTGGGACTTCGTTAGGATTTTTCCACATGTTTTTAATTAAACCCGGGTGATCAACTTCTACCCCACTATCAAGAACGCCCACAATTACAGGCTTTGGTTTTAAACCTTTGGATTCAAGATATTTATAAGCATTTTGTGTATTAACTCCGTAAGTATTTGAAGAAGAAAAATCTTTGTGATACCAGGTCATTAAATCTTTGTCCTTCATGGGATCCAAAGCAACGTCGGTACTTTGGGCAAAAGAAGCAACTCCTGAAAGGAAGGCAGCTGCAATAAGTACTTTTTTCATTATAAATTTTTATTTGGTCTGAATATTCTTTAAATAAGTCAAAGTTTCCGGTCCTTTGTTACAAATCAGATCCAGAATTGAAAGGTCTTTCTCGAACCCCAACTTATCACTGAAGGTTTGGTAATATTCTTCCATTTCAAATTCTGATGCCTTTTTGGCTGAAAATTTCTCACGATAATTCTCTTCCAACGGAATTTTGACATAGTCATTATTCAAAGAGTATGCCTTTTCGGTCTTCAGAATATCCTGAATAATTTTTAAGGCATTCAGATTAAACTCAATCAAAGAATCCGTTTTAAATTCAAATATTTTTTCAAGTTTTTCCTCATAAAATTCAAAATAAGGAGAGCTCTGATACGCAGTTTTTATCGATTTCCAGTGAAGTTGCTGCCAGTTTTCGCGGTGAGAAATTTCGGTTTCCTTCATTATGCGTTTGCCGGTGTGCCGCGTGGGAATGATTAAAGACAATCTTCCGTTAGCGCCATAAATATTTGCCCTGTTGCGGTAGGTCTGTTTCGGAAAGTTTTCATGCTGCTCGAATACGATCTCGTTTTCCTCCTTCAAAAAAACCGCAAACCACGAAATGGGCGGCAGGTAAAATATGGGTAATAAAATTTTCATAATCGGTTTAATAAAAATCCCCCTCCGATGGAGAGGGATTGTGGTTATATCAGGATAGATTATTAGTCTTCGTTATTTTTCTTTTTGAAGAGTTTAGCAAAGTAATCCCAGCCAAAAAACAGTACTAAAAGTATCACCGCTACCCACCAGTAAGATGTCTTGTTTGCTTCGCCGGTGTTGGTGGCTTTGAACATACGGTCCCAACGGATTTTTTTACCTTCGGGTTGGTAAGATGAGCTTTTATCAGAAAACAGGCCTTCCACACTCATCCAGGTAAACATCGGGCTGCCGACAATATTTTCTTCCGGCACAAACCCAAAAAACCTGGCATCGAGTGAAGCATCGCGGTTGTCCCCAATCATCATATAATAATCCTGTTTAATGGTATATTGGGTGGTTTCTTTTCCGTTTACAAAGATTTTTCCGTTTCTGTTTTCGAGTTTATTATGTTCGTATTCAGAAATTATCCATTGGTATTCTGGTAAAGTTTCCTGATTTAAAGTTACCACATCTCCTTTTTTAGGAATTTTCAATGGTCCATACCAATCCTGATTCCATTTTTTATTAATTGGGAAAATAGACTGAGTCGTATCTAAATTCTTCGTATAGCTGTCTCTTGCGGCATTCACTTTATAGGAAAGCGCTGCCGAATCTTTTGGCCAGATGTGTTCTTTAAGCTCGATAACCTGTGGCAATTCTTTTATTTCTTTAGCCGTTTGATCGGTCAGACCTTGAAAATCGTACAAATAACCTGTTTCTGTTTGTATTTCCTGCACAGGCAGGAAACCGTACTGTCTGTAAAGTGCCGGAATATCTAATTGGCTCCCTGTAGTTGCAATAAATTTGTGCTGTTTCTGCTGATCTCCTAAGATTGTTTCCGGTTTTCCGTTTACGAAAAGTCTTCCGGCTTTAATTTCAATAATATCTCCGGCTACAGCAACACAACGCTTTACGTAAGGATCTTTTCTGTCGATTGCTTTATGCACCGAATCCTGAGGATAATTGAAAACTACAATATCGTTTTTCTCAGGTTTGCTAAACTGGAAAATTCTGGCATATGGCAATTTCACTGCTTCCACATACGATTTCGGATCATCTTTCGGGTTACCTTTTTCGCCTGTATCCATAATGGTTCCCTGCAAGAACGGAATTGCCACAGGACGCATCGGCATTCTGAATCCATAACTCCATTTATTCACAAACAGGAAATCGCCCACGAGAAGGGTACGTTCCATGGAACCTGTCGGAATTCCGAAAGGCTGGGTCATGAACACGTGAACGATTGTCGCAAAAACTACAGCAAAAGTGATGGAACCTGCAAAAGACTCTTTCTTTTTCTCACTTTTCTCGTCTTCAGTTAAATACAGTTCGTCCTCAGTTTCTATCTCTGGATCTTTCGAATAATTGACAAATGCCATATAAATGAAAGGAAGAATCACAGTAAGTAACCGCTGCGAGAAGGTGCTTTTACCGAAATGTTTCATCAGAAACAGATGAAAAACGGTCATCATAATAGGCCCGACAATCGGAAGATAAGCCATTGCGACCCACCATTTCGGGTGGCCGGTTTCTTTCTGAATGATATAATAATTATAAAAAGGTACAAAAGCAAAAAGCGGATTGTAACCCATTTTTTTATAGAGTTTCCAGGTTGAAATCCCCATCAGAACTGAGAGGATTAAAACATAAACTGTATAAGTGAGAAAATAATTCATAATGTGGTGTTGGTGGTTGTTTAATGGCTTATTAGTTAGCAGGATAGTGTAACTGTTACAAAATAATTTTTACTAAGAGAAAAGAACATCTTTCATCGAAAAGTTACCTGTTTTTCCCTGAATCCACTCTGCAGCAATTACAGCGCCCAGCGCAAAGCCGTTTCTGGAGTAAGCCGTGTGTTTGATTTCAATTTCGTCAACAGAACTTTTATAGAAAACGCTGTGCGTACCGGGAACCTCATCTTCACGGATTGCAAAAATTCCCAGTTCCTTATCTCTGGTTTCATCGAGCTTCCAACCTTCAAATCTATTGTCATTTTTGATGATTCCTTCTGCAAGAGAAATCGCCGTCCCGCTTGGAGCATCTTTTTTGTGGATGTGATGAATTTCTTCAAGCTGAATATTATAGTCAGGAAAATTTTTCATCAGATCAGCCAGTTTTTCATTCAGCGCAAAGAAAAGATTTACTCCCAAGCTGAAATTCGAGCCATATAAAAAAGAGGTATTATTTTCAGCTGCGATTTTTTCGATTTCGGGTTTTTGGTCGAGCCAGCCTGTCGTTCCGCAAATTACCGGAATTTTATTCTCCAGGCAGGTTTTAATATTGTTAAAAGCCACTTCAGGATTCGAAAATTCGATGACTACATCAGCATTATTCAGGTTTTCTGAATTTGGAGACTCATTTAGTTTTGCAACAATCTCATGATTTCTTTGGGTCGCTATTTCATCAATAATTTTACCCATTTTTCCGTATCCTACCAGTGCTATTCTCATACTTTCCGTTGATTTTGCTTTAAAAATTATAACTTAAACTAAGACCTGCTTTTGAATTCTGTTTTCCGAATTCATCATAAATTACCGTAGGCTGCAAAGCAAGATCGGGATCCTTTCGGCCTTCATAAAGGTGTGCGTCCACTACCGCATCTACAATATTAAGGATGTAAACCAGGCCGGTAATTGCAATAGCGTAATCGCGCTGCCGCTTTGCCCTGTCCTGCGTTCTTCCCAAAGCTTCTGCTGTGATTCCGGGAATATCTGAAAACTCGTGAGGCTGACCGTTGAGTTGTGCGATGAATGCATCTCTGTAACGGTTGTACTGTTTCTGATTCCAAAGCACTACACCAACACCGGTACCGATTCCGCCCCAAACGATCGGGATTTTCCAATATTTTTTGTTGTAATACTGGCCGAGTCCAGGTAAAACAGCCGAATATAATCCTGCTTTTGTGGGATTGAATTTTGCCACAGTTGGCGCAGCGTTGGATTCCTGAATTTCGGTATAAACTTCGATTTCAGATTTTGGGGTTACTGCAGAGATGGAGTCTGTAGGATAATTTTCAACACGAATTGTATCTTTCGGACTTACCTGTGCGAAGATTTTCATTGAAAACAGTAGGACGAAAAGTACCGTTAGTTTCTTCATTTATCTGAAATGTGAAAGAATATTTTCGAGCTCTTCTTCGTTTTTGAAATCGAGTACGATTTTTCCTTTTTTTCCGTTGGCAGCAGCTTTAATTTCAACCTTAACATCCAAAATATCGGCAAGGTTTTTCTCAGCTTTTTTAATATGATTCGGGACTGCGGCTTTCTCTCTTTTGGGTGAATTATCAGGATTCTTAAGCCTGTTCGATTCCTCTTCTGCCTGGCGAACACTTAAATTATTCTTAATAATTTTATTGAAAAGCTCCGCCTGTTTTTCTGCATCATCAAGGCTGATGATCGCACGGCCGTGACCGGCAGAAATCTCTCCGCTTCGGATCGCGTTCTGTACATCGGGATTAAGTCTTAAAAGACGGATGGAATTTGTGATAGTACTGCGTTCCTTCCCGACACGCTGGCTCAGGTTTTCCTGAGTCATCCCGATTTCTTCGAGAAGTCTCTGATAAGTTAAAGCAATTTCGATGGCATCCAGATCTTCTCTCTGGATGTTTTCAACCAAAGCCATTTCGAGCAGTTCCTGATCATTAACTAAACGGATGTAGGCAGGAATAGTTTCCAAACCTGCAATTTTACTTGCACGGAATCTTCTTTCGCCGGAAATAATTTCGAATTTACTGCCGTCTTTCCTTAAAGTGATTGGCTGAATAATGCCTAAATTTTTAATCGACTGCGCTAAATCATTCAGGGCTTTTTCATCGAAATATGTTCGCGGCTGCGAGGTATTCGCGTAAATATCATCAATAGAAACCTGTACGATATTTCCCACAAACTTATCAGCTCCTTCATCGGTAGCGGAGTTTACCGTAGCTTTGGATTCGGCACTTAAAATAGCGCCCAAACCACGTCCCATTGCTCTTTTCTTGTCTTTCATTTTTTATGAATGATGATTTTTTATTATAGCGATCCGTATTAAAAATCCAGTTTAATTTTTTACTAAGTTTTCGTTTTTCAACAAAACCTCTTCAGCCAGCTGAAGATACTGTATCGCTCCTTTGCTTTCTGCGTCGTAATTCAGGATACTTTCACCGAAACTTGGTGCCTCGCTTAAACGCACATTTCTGCTGATGATGGTTTCGAAAACCATTTCCGGGAAATGAGAATTGACTTCTTCCACCACCTGGTTAGAAAGTCTTAAACGGGAATCAAACATCGTCAGCAATAATCCTTCGATATCCAGATCTTTATTATGAATTTTCTGCACATTCTTAATGGTATTGAGTAATTTACCCAACCCCTCTAACGCAAAATATTCACACTGAATCGGAATAATTACGGAATCAGCCGCAGTTAAAGCATTAATTGTGATTAATCCCAAACTTGGTGCACAGTCGATAATGATATAATCGTAATCTTCTTTTACAGACTGCAAAGCTTCTTTCAGCATGTATTCACGGTTTTCGCGGTCTACAAGTTCGATTTCTGCTGCCACCAAATCGATGTGGGAAGGAATAATATCCAGATTTGGAGAAGCGGTTTTCTGAATACAGTTTTTCGCATCTGTACTGTGCTCCAATAAATTGTAGGTTGAGAAATTAGCTTCATCAATCCCCAGTCCTGATGTTGCATTAGCCTGAGGATCTGCATCAATCAAAAGGATTTTCTTTTCCAGAACTCCAAGTGCGGCTGCCAAATTAACCGCAGTAGTTGTTTTACCAACGCCGCCTTTCTGATTTGCAACCCCTATAATTTTAGCCATTAGTTAAATTTTAATCACCAAAAATACACTTTTTTATCATTTTCGGATGATTGTTAATAACTTGGTTTAAGTTAAAGTATTGTTAATTAAAGCTTTATAGCGGAAAAAAATTATCCACAAAACCTGATATTTTGTGGATAACTGAAAATTAAGAAACTCATGCTGAGCTTTTACTCAAACTGCATAGAAATTGGGAATTTAAAATAACTTCGCACATACGCCCCGTTGAGTTTTGCAGGCGTCCATTTTCCTTTGATTTTTTTGATGGATTTTTCTGCTTCTGCATTAAAATCCTTATTGCTTCCATTTGCTTTGATGTTCGAGATGGTACCGTCTTTTTCCACAATAAAAGTGACTGTAGTTTTCATAAGCCCAAAAGAGTCGTCGAAATCCTCTGAGTTAAAATTCTGCACGACCTGCGCCCGAAAGGAATTAATTCCTCCATTGAAACCCGCTTCAACATCTACCCTATCAACCGGAGTATTATCCACTTTTTTCGGAAGTTCAGGTATAATTGGAGTAGTGATTTGCGGAGTTTCTACAACCTGCGGAGTAAGTACAGGCGGATTATCCAAACTAGTATCAATGCCCGGTGCCGCATTATTTTTTTCGTCTGCAGTTATGGGTTTCGGTTCCATCGCGTCTCTTGTCGGCGTTGCAACACGGGAATCGTAAGTATTTATTTTTGGCGCAACTGGAGGCGCAGGTTTAATAACATCAGGCTCTTTATCTCTGATAATTGGGATCGGTGTTAAATCATGAATAACTGGCGGCGCCGGAAGCACTGTTTCTTTCACCATTAAAGCATTAATTAATAAAGGAGTTAAAGCAATAGCAGCAAAGAATGCTACGCCGATAAAGAGTGACTTTTTCATAATCAAGCCTTCTTCGTTTCGCAGCACGTACGCACCATAACTCTTGTTCCGGTTTTCGAAAAGAATCTCATTAAACCGAGATTCTCTGTCAGAAGTTAAAAAATTTTTCATGATCCTGTAATTTAAATGTTAATTGTAGCAGTATTAAATTATCTAATTTGAATTAAATTTTTAATACTTTTAAATAATCATCAAAAAATAAACCAAATTTTTAACAATCAAAATTAAAATATATTCTATCCATAACAATATGAAAATTTTAAACTAACCCAAACTGAATTTGATGACGAACCCAGACGCATTGGTTTAAATAATTCTTTAATAATATGTTTATGGTTAAAAATATTTAAAATAAATTTTTAACATATTAAAAAAATACCATAAAAAAGCTGCAATAATTTTTTACCGCAGCTTTTTGATATTTCTAAATAACCTTTAAAACAACTCTTTACGGATGATGTTCTGACTTCTTTCCGGTCCTACAGAAACCAAATACACACTGATTCCTAAATAGTTTTCAATAAACTCAATGTACTTTTTGGCATTTTGCGGAAGCTCGTCGTAACTTCTAACTTTCGTAATATCTTCAGTCCAGCCTTCAAGCTCCTCATAAATCGGCTCGTATTTATAGAGTTTTGTTGTGGATGAAGTGAAATAATCGATGATTTTTCCGTCCTCAGTTTTATATTTAGTTGCAATTTTCAGTGTCGGAATACCGGAAAGCACATCTAATTTAGTGATAACCAGATTATTGATTCCATTTATCATCGTCGCATGTTTCAGCGAAACCAGATCGAGCCAGCCGGTTCTTCTTGGTCTTCCGGTAGTTGCCCCAAATTCGAAACCAATCTGTCGGATGTTTTCGCCCAGCTCATTATCGAGTTCTGTTGGGAAAGGTCCCTCACCTACTCTGGTGGTGTAAGCTTTTGCAACTCCGATTAAATTCTGCAGACTTGTCGGGGGAACACCCGCACCGGAACAAACTCCACCGGTAGTAGGCGAAGAAGAAGTGACATAAGGATACGTCCCGAAGTCGATATCGAGCATTGCAGCCTGGGCACCTTCAAAAAGAATGTTTTTACCGTCATGAATGGCTTGATTGAGTTCAACTTCAGTATCTACGATTCTGTCTTTCAGTTTTTCACCGAGTTCCAGGAATTCTTTATAAATTTCATCAAATTCTAAAGTGGGTTTTTCAAAATATTTCTCGAAAAGAGAATTTTTAATTTTAAGATTTTTTCGGATTTTTTCTTCCAGAACTTCAGGATTCAGCAAATCTACCATTCGGATACCGATTCTGGCGATTTTATCTTCATAACACGGTCCGATTCCTTTTTTTGTGGTGCCGATGTGCGTTCCGCCGGCTTCTTCTTCACGGTAGGTGTCGAGTAAAATATGATAAGGCATAATCACATGGGCTCTGCGGCTGATAAAAACATGATCTGTTTTCATCCCTTTTTCTTCAATTTGCCCGATTTCTTTAAGAAATGCTTTAGGATTTACTACAACTCCGTTGGCAATGATACATTTCCCTTTACACTGCAGAACACCGGATGGAAGAAGATGCAATACAAATTTTTCTTCGCCCGCATACACTGTATGTCCTGCATTATCACCGCCCTGAAAGCGTACCACGTAATCGGATTTTGCCGACAGCACGTCTGTTATTTTACCTTTACCTTCGTCCCCATACTGAAGACCTACAACTACATAAGTTGACATATTTTACTTTTTTTTAGATTTCTACAAAAATAGATTTAATTAAGGTTTTGCGCAAAAGTTTTAACTCTAAATAATACCATCAACCTCTTTAAATGGATCAATTTGAATGGTCTGTAATTTATAATTCAAAAAAATTCCTTAAAAAACCTTAAATTTGCATTTTGTAAATATATATGGAGTCCATTCAAATTCACGACAAAACTTTTGTTCCGTATCTTAAAGATGCTGAAATCCAGGAAATCGTAAAAGCAACCGCGTTAAAAATCTATGAAGATTACAAAGATGAAACCCCAGTATTTATTGGTGTTTTAAACGGCGTGATCATGTTTTTTTCTGACCTGCTGAAACACTATCCCGGGAAATGCGAAATCGCTTTCATCCAGATGAGTTCTTACGCCGGAACCCAATCTACGGGAATCGTATACCAGAAAATGGAACTTACAAAAGACATCAAAGACCGGCATATTATTTTAGTTGAAGACATTGTAGACACCGGAAACACGGTAGAAAGCCTATTTCAGTATTTCACCGAAACCCAGCGTCCCAAATCGGTAAAATTAGCCTCTTTCCTTCTGAAACCTGATGTTTACCAGAAAGAATTTAAACTTGATTACATCGGCAAGGAAATCCCGAACAAATTTGTTTTAGGTTACGGCTTGGATTATGATGAACTGGGCAGAAACCTCAGAGATTTGTACCAACTTGAAGAAGGCAGGATTAACGAATAAGTAAAAATTGAGTATCAACACTCAAATTCAAAATATAAATCTAATAAAATGATAAACATCGTTCTCTTCGGTCCTCCGGGAAGTGGAAAAGGTACGCAAGCACAAAATCTGATTGAAAAATTCAATCTGAAACAAATCTCTACCGGTGATCTCTTCCGGTACAACATGAAAAACGGCACAGAACTGGGCAAACTCGCTAAATCCTATATCGATAAAGGCGAACTTGTACCCGATCAGGTAACCACCGATATGCTGATTGATGAAGTAAAAAAACCTACTGATACTAGCGGTTTTATTTTCGACGGTTATCCAAGAACTGCAAATCAAACGGAAGCGTTGGAAAAAATCGTGAAAGAAATTCTGAATGGTGAAATTTCCGTTTGCCTTTCTTTGATCGTAAACGATGAAATTTTGGTGGAAAGACTTTTGAAAAGAGGCGAAACCAGCGGAAGAACAGATGATTCAAATGAAGAGATCATCCGGGCAAGAATTAAAGAATATTATACAAAAACTGCAGAAGTTGCAGAACTTTACAAGCAGCAGGGCAAATACGTTGAAGTAAACGGCGTAGGCGGAATTGATGAAATTTCCGAAAAACTCTTTGCAGAAGTAGAGAAGATTAAATAAAAAGCCAGTAAACTAAGACGCAGAATTTTCCCTAAAACTTAACTTTACTCAGGCAGATCAACCGATTCACGAAGAACTTTAAAAGTTTTTTAGCTGAAATCAGAATTTTAAAAATATGTCAAATTTCGTAGATTACGTAAAAATCCATTGTAAAAGTGGTCATGGCGGCGCAGGCTCTGCACATCTCCGCCGTGAAAAATATATACCCAAAGGCGGTCCCGATGGTGGTGATGGCGGAAGAGGCGGCCACGTAATCATGAAAGGAAACGCTCATGAATGGACGCTTCTACCTTTACGTTTCACCCGACACATCAAAGCGGAACGTGGTGAAAACGGTGGTAAAAACCAGCTCACAGGTGCTTATGGAGCCGATGTTTACATTGAAGTTCCTATCGGCACCATTGCGAGAAATGAAGAAGGCGAAATTATTGGCGAAATTATGGAAGACGGCCAGGAAATCATCATTATGCATGGCGGAAAAGGAGGTCTCGGAAACGAGCATTTTAAATCTGCAACCAACCAAACACCACGGTATGCGCAGCCTGGACTTCCGGGTGAAGAAGGTTTTGTGACTTTCGAGTTGAAACTTTTGGCAGATGTAGGCCTTGTAGGTTTTCCAAATGCGGGAAAATCTACCCTTTTAGCCGCAGTTTCTGCAGCGAAACCAAAAATTGCAGATTATGCGTTTACCACGCTTACTCCTAATTTAGGAATTGTAGATTACCGGAATTATAAATCTTTTGTAATGGCCGATATTCCCGGAATTATTGAAGGTGCAGCAGAAGGAAAAGGTTTAGGGCACCGGTTTTTAAGACATATCGAGCGAAATTCAATTCTCCTATTCTTAATTCCGGCAGACGCTGAAGATTACTATAACGAATTTGAAATCTTGGAGAATGAGCTGAAAAAATTTAATCCAGAACTTTTGGATAAGGATTACATCATTTCCATTTCCAAATCGGATATGCTGGATGAAGAACTGAAAGAAGAAATCTCAAACAAATTCCCTGAAAACAGAAAACCCATTTTCTTTTCGTCGGTAACGCAGGAAGGTTTAATGGAACTGAAAGACGCGATCTGGAAGAAACTTCACGGATAATAATTCTAAAAATTTAAAAATAGATTTGAACATTCAAGTCTATTTTTTTTTTTGGAATAAAAGTTGCCGCAAATGTTTAAAATTAAATTATGAAGTATCTCGTTTTTCTCCTTTCATTGGTTTTTGTAGTATCGTGTGCAACTCCAACCCCATCAAACTATTCCAAAATTGAATACAACGCTGAAGCCTGTTTTGGGTTCTGCCCGATTTTCAAAATAACCGTTAATCCCGACAGAACAGCAGTTATTGATGCGGAAAGATTCACTTTTACTGAAGGAAGGTCGAAAGATGATTTCAGCGGTCCGAAAGAAGGCATTTTTAAAACCACGATTAAGCAGGCCGATTACAATAAACTTATTTCACTTCTGGATGAGTTAAATCTTAAAAATCTAAACAGCTATTACGGAAACAAAAATATCTCCGATTTACCCACTGCGCATTTAAGAATCACCTTTGCAGACGGAAGTACAAAACATATTGAAGATTACGGAAAAGGCGGCACCGAAAAACTGGATGAAGTTTATACTTTCATCGAAGATCTACGTAAAACCCAAACGTGGACAAGGGTTGCGAAATAAGCATTAATACACGTTAAATAATTTTACACTATCTTTGCAGCACAAAATTCCTTCCTCGCCGGAAGGATTTTTTATGAACGAGGTCATTCTTGATGAATCCGCGACCTGCGGAACCCTGAAAATTTCACGGATTTTCTAATTCATTTCTTCGTTACATTATAGAAAGAATGACGGAGCTCATTTTATTTTAATTAAAAACATTCCATTTGAATTTTACCGACTTACAATTAATAGATCCTATCGCAAAAGCGTTACAGGAAGAAGGTTACACCCAACCAACACCTATTCAGGCAAAAGCAATCCCCAGCATTTTACAGGGCAGAGACCTTTTGGGAACCGCACAGACCGGAACCGGAAAAACCGCAGCATTTGCCATCCCAATTCTTCAGAATTTAACAGAAAAAAATATCCGTAACAATCAGATCAAAGCTTTGATTTTAACGCCTACAAGAGAGTTGGCGATACAGATTGAAGAAAGCTTTAATGCCTACGGACGACATTTAAAACTCAGAAACCTCGTCGTATTCGGCGGAGTAAAGCAGGGCGCGCAGGAAGCTGCTCTAAAAAAAGGTGTAGATATTCTGGTTGCAACACCCGGAAGACTTCTCGATTTTATTTCACAGGGAATTATTTCACTGAAAAATCTTGAAATCTTTGTTCTGGATGAAGCCGACAGAATGCTGGATATGGGTTTCGTACACGATGTGAAACGGATTATAAAACTGCTTCCACAAAAGAGACAGACGCTTTTTTTCTCGGCAACATTTCCGGAAGAAATCAACAAACTGGCCAACTCGATGCTCACCAATCCTATAAAAGTAGAGGTTGCACCGGTTTCCGCAACTGCAGATACCATTCAGCAAAAGGTATATTTTGTTGAAAAAGAAAATAAACTCGATTTGCTTACTCATATTCTGAAAAACGATATTTCAGATTCTGTTTTGGTGTTCTCGAGAACGAAGCACGGCGCTGACAAAATTGCAAGAAAACTGCAGTCACAAAAAATTTCGGCGGAAGCGATTCACGGAAATAAATCTCAAAACCAAAGACAGAACGCTTTAAATAACTTCAAATCCGGCAAGACAAGAATTCTTGTGGCCACCGATATTGCAGCGCGTGGAATCGACATTGATGAACTGAAATATGTGGTGAATTTTGAACTATCTGATGTTTCGGAAACTTATGTTCATCGTATTGGCAGAACAGGAAGAGCCGGCGCTGATGGAAGTTCCATTTCGTTTGTTGACAGCCTCGACTTGCTGAATTTAAAAAATACAGAAAAACTCATCGGAAAGAAGATCCCTGTGGAAACCGATCATCCCTACCATACAGACGGTTTGGTGCCGCAGAAAAGAGATTCTAATAACAAACCTTTCACCCCAAGACCAAAGCCGCAAACTAAAGAAAATATCGGTTATAAAAAACCGAAGAATAAAAGTAATTTTTCCAGGAAAAAATAAATATCTAAAAAAACCGCGAAGCACATTTCGCGGTTTTTTAATTTTAATTCTTAGAAAAAATCCGTTCAGCATTTTCGGTCGTGATGCGGTCGATTTCTGAAAAATCTTTCCCGTAAATATTCACGAGCTTTCCTGCAACGAGATCAAGGGAAGAACTTTCATTTCTTTTGCCACGGTGCGGAACCGGAGCCAGGTATGGCGAATCAGTTTCGAGGACGATTTTGTCTAAAGGAATTTCATGGAGAAACTGGTCGATTTTACCGTTTTTGAATGTTACTACTCCACCAATTCCTAACAGAAAATTCAAATTCACGGCATGTTTTGCCTGGTCGAGATTTCCGGAAAAACAATGGAAAATTCCACGAAGTTTCGGGTGTTTTTTTCTTTCTAAAACCTCGAAGACTTCATCGAAACTTTCACGTGTGTGAATCACGATCGGTAAATCCTTCTGTATCGCCCAGTCGATTTGCTGCTCGAAGGCTTTCACCTGAATATCCAGGGTAGATTTATCCCAGTAAAGATCAATCCCAATCTCCCCGATTGCGGGAAAACTTCTTTGATGAAGATAGTTTTCAACAATCTGAAGTTCTTTTTCCCAGGTTTCAGGTTTCACATAACATGGGTGAAGTCCCATCATCGAAAAAATCTGATTCGGATATTCCTTTTCCAAAGCGAGCATTTGGTCATGAGTTGTAGAATCAATTGCAGGAAGGTAAAATTTGGAAACTCCCTTTTTAAGAGCTCTTTCTATCATTTCCTTTCGGTCTTCATCGAATTCTTCTGAATATAAATGGGTGTGGGTATCGATCATTACATTTGTTTTTAGGTTGCAGCCCGACT
>NZ_DAMBHK010000038.1:0-2788 GCF_032060305.1 Kaistella sp.
AAGAAATCGATTTCTATATTGAAAATTATAAACCTTTCGACAAAGCTGGCGCATACGGTGTTCAGGAATGGTTCGGAATGGCGAAAATCAAACGCATTACCGGCAGCTACTATACAGTGATGGGATTGCCAACCCATTTGGTATACGGCATTTTAAAAGATTTTGAATAAGCGGTCAGCAAAAATAAAATTTAATTATTTTTACAAAAATTAAGAGGCATTTTTCATAATAAAATGCTAATTTGGAAGTTATTATGAAATAATGAAAAAAACTATACTTTTCCTTTCTGCAATCGTTGTTTTCAATTCGTGTTCATCACGAAAGAAAAAGGATGATTCTACCTTCATGAAGGGATTTTTCTCCTACTACAACACACTCTTCAACAGTAAAGATGCGTTACAGACCGAGTTGAAAAACCGCGACGAAGCACACGTTGATAATTTTTATGCACCCTATATTCAGCTTCTTACGTACGAGGAACAGCCCCTGGGCAGCGATCTGCAATCCGCAGGGATGTTTGGCGATGATCCCACACCGCCGGGCAGCATGAATTCTGGTGGACCTGGAGTTCCTGGTGGAAGAGGAGATTCCCAGAATTCATCAACTGCAGGTTTTAAAAGTGGGGCTTCAATTTTAGAAATATCTGAAGCCAAAGCATTGAAAGCCATTTCAAAATATTCCGTGATGAAAGGTGGCGAAGAAAAAAACCGGAAAATTTTCGATGCGAATCTTCTGCTGGCTCAGGCACGGATTTACCGTAATAAACCGCTGGAAGCGCTGGACGGATTGAACTATGTTTTCGCAAATATGCGCAATGATAAAAGAATTCCGCTGGCAAGAATTTATCAGGGCCTGGCTTATTCTAAAATGGGTGATTATTACAGAGCTGAAGAAGTTTTTACTGATGTAAAGAAAGACGATAAACTTAAAAAAGATTATAAAAAATTACTGAGCATTTACTATTCTGAAATGCTGCTGCAGGCGGGCAAAAAAGAAGCGGCTGTTGACGAGCTCGAAGAGGCCTACGCGCTGAATAAAAACCGGAAAATGCGCAGCAGGATTGCATTTCTTCGTGGACAGATTTTAGCAAACCTTGACAGAAACGAAGAAGCCAGAGAAAGTTTCGTGACCGCGTATAAAAATGCCAATGACTTCGAATTTGAAGTAAAATCTCAGATAGAAATTGCCAAAACCTTCAACGGAAAAGACGATGATTACGAAGGTGCGAAGGAATATCTTGAAAAAATCAGCAAAAAAGGAACTTATGGCTCCAGGAAAAACGAGTTTTATTACGCCCTGGGGCTGATGGCAAATAAAGCCGGAAAAAAGGAGGAAGCCAAAGAATATTTTTCAAAGTCACTGAAAGAAAAAATGTCGGATCCGCAGATCCGCGGCCTCAATTATTACGAAATCGGAAAAGGTTTTTTTGAGGAAAGTGATTATCTTTCTGCCGGTGCATACTACGATTCTGCACTCGCGGTAATGACTTATGAACCGTCGAAAGTTCTGTTGACGGAAAAATCGGGCAACATCAAGCAGGTTTCCGCAAATTATTATCTGATCAGGAAAAACGACAGTATTCTGGCCTTAACAAAAATGCCGGAATCGGAAAGGATCGCCTATTTCAACAAATACATTGAAGGCATTAAAGCCAAAGAAGCCAGGGAAGAACTGGAAAGAAAAAAGGCAGAAAGGAATAAAGGTTTCGATACAGGCGATTATTCTGCAAACTCTATTTTTGCAGGAAATACCGGTGGATTTCAGGATTTTGGGAATAACAAGGGCGGTTTCTATTTTGCCAACCAAAGTACCGTTGCCAAAGGAGAATCTACGTTCAAACAACTGTGGGGAAACCGGGCGCTCAGCGATAACTGGCGTACTTCTGCAAGGGGTAGTTCTATTGAGGATTTAAAAAATGAGGCGATGGGAATTGCATCGGCACCCGACCCAAGACGACTTGAACCTGCTTTCTATATTGAAAAAATACCTACGGCGTCCGAAGACCTTTTAGCGCTGAAAAAGGCCAGAGATACCGCAAGTTTAGGTTTGGGAAGAATGTACGAGGCATACTTTTCGGACACCCCGCTTGCCACCAAAACACTTTATGATTTGGTTGATGCCCAACCGGAAGAGGAAACCAAACTTCTTGCACTTTACCATATTTTCGCCTTTAATTACGAGAAAAATCCTGCGGCTGCAGAGCGGGCGAAACAGATGATTCTGGCCGATTTTCCTTACACTTCTTACGCGGAATTTGTTAAAAACCCAAGAAACAATTCATTTTCGAAATCATCAGAAGAAGTGGAAAAAGCTTATGCCGAGGCGTTCGAACTTTATTCAACAGAAAAATATGAAGAAAGTAAGGCGCTGATCGAATCCTCTTTACAGAAATATCCGAAAGATGCGCTGGTGCCTAAATTTGCTTTGCTGAATGCCTTTAACACAGGAAAAACCGCCGGAAAAGAGATTATGATTCTGCAGCTGGAACAGATTGCCCTGAACTATTCGCGGACTTTAGAAGGTGCAAAAGCAGAAGAGATGCTGCGATACCTGAAAAGCGATCTCGAAATTGAAGCGACCGATGAATCGGGGAATAAAATAAATATCCAGCCGCCTGCAACTCCTGTACCACCTGCAGATGCAGATTCACCGCCGGTACCGGGGAAAAGGGACGACCAGCCTGCTCCGCTAAGGCCGCGGCGTACGACCGACGAGCCTCAAAAAGTCGCCAGTCCTGCCCAAATGGAAATAAAAATATAAAGCGAAGATTACTCTTCGCTTTTTTTAT
>NZ_DAMBHK010000038.1:2888-21493 GCF_032060305.1 Kaistella sp.
GTTCTCGGTTCGCTCTGTGCGCTCGGATAAATGGTTAAATCTGAAATTGCCACATGCTTCGGCGCGTTAATACAGTAAGAAATAGCATCGGCAATATCTTCAGGCTGCAAAGCTTTATAACCTTGATAGACTGCATTGGCACGTTCTTCGTCGCCTTTGAACCGGACTTTCGAAAAGTCGGTTTCTACCAAACCCGGCTGAATATTGGTGACTTTTATGCCAAATTCTGTAAGTTCGAGGCGCATTCCGTCGGAAATTACATCAACAGCTTTTTTGGAAGCACAGTAAACAACACCATTCGCATAAGTTTGTCTCGCCGCAACACTGGAAATATTTACAATATGACCGGAATTTCTCTCTTTCATCCCCGGAATTACACATTTTGAAACATACAGCAGCCCTTTCACATTTCCGTCGATCATGGCATCCCAATCCTCCGTATTACCATCGGAAAGAGGTTCTAAACCGTGTGCATTGCCGGCATTGTTCACCAGCACATCAATATTTTTCCAGGAATCGGGTAGGGAAGAGAAGGCGTTTTCAACCTCATGTAGGTGTCTTTGGTCGAAGTTTAAGGTATAAACCTCGTTAACGGATGAAAGTTGTGTCTTGATTTGTTCTAAAACTTCAGTTCTTCTTCCGCAAAGGATCATTCTGAAACCTTTTTTTGCAAGTAATTCGGCGGTGGCTTTTCCAATTCCCGAAGTTGCTCCGGTGATGAGTGCTGTTTTCATTTCAGTATGAGTATTTATCAGAATTATTTAATTTGCATCGAAACTCTGGAACGCGTCCTGGATATGAGTGAGTTGCAGAACGCCCTTTTCATCGGGAAGAACCGTGATAATATCGAATCGAACCTCCTTATCAATCGTCTTGTCCTGCATGAAAAAATCGGTACACATCACGATCGATTTTATCTTTTTCTTCGTCACCGCTTCCTGAGGTTCAATAACGGTGTTGTAACTTCTGGCTTTCACTTCGGTAACAACAATCAGGTCGTCAAACTCAGCAACAATATCGATTTCAGCTTTCTGATATCGGAAATTTCTGGCAATGATTCTGTAATTTTTCTTTTCCAGGTATTCCACAGCAAGATCTTCTGCAAGATTCCCGAAATCGTTGTGTTCTGCCATAATTTTAAAATTTTACTTCAACTTTATTACCGATTTTCATCGAAATTTCTGCTCCGATGATGATGGGGCGGTTATCATAAATATGACCGTTCGGAAAGCCAAAAATCACAGGAAAATCATATTTGGAAATCCGCTCGGCAATGATGCGGTAAGAAAATTCATCGAAGCTTTCTTCGTAGTTGATGTTTTCTTTTTCGTCTTCCATAAGCGTCATTCCGCCAACGATCATCCCTTTGATTTTGCTGAAAACGCCAGCAAGTTCCAGCGACATCAACATCCTGTCCAACGCGTAAAATTTCTCGCCGATATCTTCAATAAAAAGAATTTTGTCTTTGAAATCAAATGAATATTTGGTGCCTAAAAGTGCGTAGATAAGCGCCAGATTTCCGCCTACCAGTTCGCCTGCTGCAATTCCGGATTTATTCAGCTTATTTTTTTTGATGGAATATTCCGGCATTTTTCCTTTCAGAATACCGAATGTCAGATCATAACCTTCCGGCGTTACTCCAAAACCCGACGTTTTAACAGTTTGTGCGTGAATGGAAGCAAAACCTTTTTTCAGTAAATAGCTTTGAATCACGGTATTGTCGGAATAGCCGATATACCATTTGGGATTTTTTCTGAATTCTGAAAGTTTTAAATGTCGCAGTAAATGCTGACAGCCGTAACCGCCTCTGGAAGCCCAGACTGCTGAAATTTCAGGATCGTTCAGTGCCCAGTTCATATCGGAAATTCTTTCTTTCTCTGTACCTGCGTAACTGTAGCCGTTTGAAAACTTTGTATAAAGATGTTTCCCTAAAACCGGCTCGTACCCTTTGTCCCGAATGAGATTTAACCCGTTTTCAAGCTGGGATTTTTCCACAGAACCCGCGGGAGAGATTATGGCAATTCTGTCACCTTTTTTTAAAGACTCCGGGAAAATAATTGAGTTCATTTGTTCATCTGTTTTTGCTCGGTTTTCTCTGCCTCTTCAAGCTGCCTGTCGAACTGGTTAAATTTTTTGAAACTCTGCAGAAATATAAAAATACTGAATCCTACAAGAATAAATCCTACGCCTTTACGGATTTGGTTGGCGAGTTTTTCGGTAAGTTTATCGTGAAACTGTTTCGCCAGATAGATTTTAAAGAAATCGATACCGAGATATGTTGCAACAACCAAAGCCATATACAGCAGAAATTCGTTGAGATCCGGATAAGCATTCCGCACAGAAATTACGGTAACAAGCCAGAAAAGCACGACCCCGATATTAAGGATATTGAAGAAAAATCCGTTTAAAAAAGTCTTGAAGTAATTCTGCCCTATCATTTTTTCCTCACCGGCAAGATGCATTCGGGTTCGGGAAACAATCATGTAAATGGCGTAAATTAAAATGATAAAGGAGGTAATTCTGTAAAATCCGGGATGTTTATCAATAAGCTGTACCAGGTCGGCACTGGCGAAAAAAGCTGCTGCAATACACAGTATATCTGCTACAATTACACCTAAATCCAGTGCCAGCGCATGTTTCGGACCGCGGGAAAAACTGGTTTCTATCAAAAGAAAGAAAATAGGTCCGATGAAGACCAGACTGAGCATAATTCCTAAACCAATGGCAGAAAGTATAAGTTCAAACATCAGTATTGAAATATATGATTCGTGCTGTCTTCAGAAAATTCATAATCCTTTACCACCCTAAAACTGAAGAAACCGTCTTCTATATCGTATGTAATCACGCTTTTATCCTTCATTTTTTCATAATTAAAAAACATTCTCGGCAAGGTATATTCTTTATAAACTCCGCCTTCCAAATAAATTGTTGTTGACCTGCCTTTTTGCGAAGAATATCTTCCTTTACTTCCCTGAATATCAGTTATTCCGTAAGCATAAAGGTAGGTCTCCTGCGTCGGACGTTTAGAAAAAACGTAATTAAACAGGAAGAAACAATTAAAAAGTAAAGGTAATAAAATTAAAAAAAAGACATATCTGTTGATCTGAATCCGGAAAATCCGGAACAGAATAAACCCAATGCTCATCAACAATATAAAGCTGATAAAAAGATTTTTTACCGAAATAAACGTATAAGTAATGATGCTAAAAAAGAGAAAAGCGTTCAGAATAAATCCAAACACTTTTAATAAATCGGTGAGAAAAGCCTTGTAATGCTCCGTCATTATTCAACAATCTTGAAATCCAGCTGCTTCTGGATGAGATTGGCTTTCATTACTTTTATTTTTACTTCCTGGCCTAACTGGTATTGGTTTCCGGTTCTTGTACCGACTACCGCATGAATTTTGGCATCGTACTGATAAGAATCGTCCATCAGATCACGTAGTTTGATTAAACCTTCAGCGCCGCTTTCCGGAATCTGTACCCAGAATCCGAAATCGGCAACCCCAGAAATTACACCGGTGAAGACTTCGCCCAAATGTTTCTCCATGAATTTTACCTGCATGAATTTAATAGAATCTCTTTCCGCATCGGCGGCCAAACGTTCCATCGCGCTGCAGTGTTTGCTTTTTTCCTCAAAATCCTGCTTGTTCGGCGATTTTCCGCCATCCAGATAATGCTGAAGCAAACGGTGCGCAATTAAATCCGGATAACGGCGGATCGGGGAGGTAAAGTGGGAATAATACTCGAATCCCAAACCATAATGACCAATCGGATTGGTAGAATAAATCGCTTTACTCATGGATCGCATCGCTAAAGTTTCAATCATATTTTCTTCGCCCTTGCCTTTTACATCTGTTAACAAACGGTTGAGCGATTCCGCAACTTTTTTTGTGTTTGCTAAATCCATTTTATAGCCGAAAGTGGAAACAAATTCTCTTAGTGCTTCGAGTTTTGTGGGATCGGGATCGTCGTGAATTCTGTATATAAAGGTGTTTCCTGTAGGATCTCCTTTTCGGTTCAGCGAAACAAATTCCGAAACTTTTCGGTTGGCCAGAAGCATAAATTCTTCAATCAGATGATTGGAATCTTTACTTATTTTGAAATAAACACCGATCGGTTCGCTGTTTTCATCCAGGTTAAAGCGTACTTCGCTTCGGTCGAAGGTAATCGCCCCGTTTTTAATTCTGTTTTTTCTTAAAATTTTCGCGAGCCGGTCGAGTACCAGAATCTCTTCTGCCAAATCGCCTTCTTTGGTCTCGATTCTTTCCTGGGCTTCTTCGTAACTGAATCTTCTGTCGGAATGAATAACAGTTCTTCCAAACCATTCCTTTACAACATCTGCATTCTCATCAAGTTCAAAAACCGCAGAAAAGGTATATTTATCTTCATTGGGTCTTAAGGAACACACATCATTACTCAATACTTCTGGAAGCATCGGCACAACCCTGTCAACCAGATAAACCGAAGTCGCGCGGTCGTAAGCTTCGTCATCAAGTCTGGTTCCGGGAACTACATAATGCGAGACATCGGCAATATGAACGCCGATTTCCCAGTTTCCGTTTTCTAATTTTTGTATCGATAAGGCGTCATCAAAATCTTTTGCGTCTTTGGGATCGATGGTAAAAGTGCATATTCCGCGCATATCGCGGCGTTTTGCCACTTCACTGTCGAGAATACGCCGGTCGATTTCTTCCGCTTCCCGTTCCACTTCTTCAGGGAACGTATAAGGCAAACCGTATTCCGCTAAAATAGAATGAATCTCGGTTTCATGTTCGCCTGGTGCGCCTAACACTTTAATGATTTCACCTTCTGGATTTTTCTCACCAGCTTTCCAGTCAGTCATTTTTACAACCACTTTATCGCCATCTTCAGCGCCAGCAATTTTTCCTTTCGGTACGAAAATATCAGTGTTTATGGTCTTTTTATCACATACAACAAACCCAAAATCCTTATGTTTAATAAGTTGGAACGTGCCTACAAACTCATCACGGTTTCTTTCGATAACCTCCAGCACAGAACCTTCAAGCTTTTTACCTTTAAAATGATAGGTGACGATGAGTACCTTGTCACCCTGAAGCGCATCTTTTACGTTTTTCGAATGAATGAAAACATCATCGTCAAGTTCTTCGACTTTAACATAAGCGTTTCCGGCCTGGTTGAAATCGATAATCCCGGTTAAGGTTCCTTCGATCCGGAGATTGATGATGTATTTTCCTTTTTCAGTTTCTTTAATCCGTTCCTCAGAAAGTAATTTGTGAAGTGCCTGGATGACCAGCTCTCGCTGTCGTGGATTTTTATAGTCAATACCATCTGCAATCTGTTTGTAATTATAGACTTTAGAGGATTTCTGGTTCATAAATTTCAATATCAAACGTCCAATTTCCTGGAGTTTGTGATTGTTTTTATGGGATATAAATTTGGTTTTTTTAGCCATGTAAATGGTTTAGTAATTATGGGGTAATGGTTAGCAGCACGAGATTTTTGCGACCCTGTTTTCATGTCTGCCTCCTTCAAAATCAGTGCCGAGGAATATATCAACAATATCAACTGCTAATTCACTGGCGATAAATCTGGCCGGAAGCGCGATCATATTGGCATTGTTGTGCTTACGTGCAAGTTCGGCCAATTCTGGCATCCAGCATAATGCGCAACGGATCTGCTGATGCTTGTTCGCTGTAATGGCAACACCTTGGCCACTCCCGCAAATCAGGATTCCGAAATCGCATTCGCCGCTCTCAACGGCATTAGCGCTGGGATGAACGAAATCAGGGTAATCCACAGAATCTTTGGAAAACGTACCGAAATCTTTTACTTCATAGTGAGTTTCGAGATGTTTTTTTATAATTTCTTTGTAATCGAAACCGGCATGATCACAGGCGATGGCTATCTTTTTCATTTTTAAAGGATATTAGAATTTAGATTTCCTACAAATTTAAGATTATATATAGAAAGAAGTGATTATATAAGCTTTAAATATCATGTTTTTAACGCTTTTTAGCGTGATTTTAATCTGAAATCTGATGCGCAAGCGGGTTTGAAGACTATTCCACAAAACATGTGAGGATAACACGGAATTGGTGTGGATAACTCTTCAAAACAATTGGTTTTATTATCCGTTTTTATTTCCTATTGGAAAATGTTTTTGGAATTTGAAGCAGAATGTTCAGTAAAGTTTCAGTGATCAATTCTTACAGTTGTCCATAAAAACGTTCTCAGGAAAGCTGGAGTAGCAAAATTATTAACAAATGTTGATAAACGTTAATAAACGTTAAAAATCAAATACTTGCACTGTTAATCATTTATGAATTGAACTTCAACTAAATGTGTTGAACTAAAAGGCGTGTTTTTCTCCACAAATCCGTCTTCTACAACAACACTATTCATTTCTTTCTTTTATAAAAAGAATATAATGTAGATAAAATGGGTCTTCGGGGTTTGTGGAATTTTAGCGGGAAATAAATTTTTATTCAGGTGAATAAATATTAAATTTGTGAAACTAAAAAACAAAGGATTTTTATGAAAACAGTGAACGATTTCAATTTTAAAGATAAAAAAGCATTGGTGCGTGTAGATTTCAATGTACCTCAAAGTGCTGATCTGAAAGTTACGGATAATACCAGGATTCAGGCAGTAAAACCTACCATTGATAAAATCCTGAATGATGGAGGTTCCGTGATTTTAATGACTCACCTCGGACGCCCAAAAGGCAAAGTAACTGAAGAATTTTCTTTAAAGAATATCGTGGGTGAAATAGAAACGGTTTTAGGGAGAACAGTTAAATTCTGTGCAGACTGTATTGGGAATGAAGCGACTGAAATGACTTCAGAGCTTCAGCCCGGAGAAATTCTGTTACTGGAGAATTTGAGGTTCTATAACGAGGAAGAAAAAGGAGATAAGGAATTTGCTAAAAAACTTTCTAAATATGCGGATGCTTATGTAAATGATGCATTCGGCACAGCGCACCGTGCGCATGCATCTACCGCCATAATTGCAGAATATTTCCCTGAAACTAAATTTTTCGGTTTACTGATGGCAAAAGAGCTTGAAGCGGTAGAAAAAGTTTTGGGAAATGGAGAAAAACCTGTTACTGCTATTCTTGGAGGATCCAAAGTTTCGACCAAAATTACCATTATAGAAAATATTTTACCGGCTATCGATAACTTGATTATCGGAGGTGGAATGTCCTTCACCTTTATTCGTGCGTTGGGTGGACATATCGGAAATTCTCTTTTAGAAGAAGATAAGTTAACGTTGGCATTAGAAATTCTGGAAAAAGCCAAAGCACAGAATGTAAAGGTATTTTTACCGACAGATGCTGTAATTGCAGATGAATTCAGTAATGACGCAGACAGAAAGGAAGTTGATATCTATGATATTCCGGAAGGTTGGATGGGAATGGATGCGGGATCCAAATCAAGAGTTCTTTTCCATGATGTAATTATGAATTCCAGAACAATTTTATGGAACGGCCCGATCGGAGTTTTCGAAATGCCTAATTTTGCGGCTGGAACTATAGCTTTAGGTGACAGTATTGCAGAATCTACCGAACTCGGAGCTTTTTCACTTGTTGGTGGGGGCGACAGTGTTGCTTTTGTAAAACAGTTTGGTTATGATGACAAAGTAAGTTACGTATCCACTGGAGGAGGTGCGATGCTTGAAAGTTTGGAAGGAAAGGAATTGCCTGGCGTAAAAGCAATCAACAGTTAATTGATGATATTATTAATTAAAAAGTTTCCGGTAATTACGGAAACTTTTTTTTTGCTAAACTTTGAAAACTTTTTTAAAATTGAATAAAAACAATAAAAATCGACCTTCATAAATACTTTAAAAATCGAAAAACTATTTTTTTCCGATAATATATATCAAACTCGAAAATTCGTCGTTTTTTAATGCTTTAAAATTAGAAATCGCTCCGAAAACAAAACCTTTTAGCCAAAAAAGCGGTGAATTTTTATATTTTTCGCTCAACATTGAAATATAGAACGCATCGAGCAGGAGGGGCTTAATATATTTAATTTTCCACTTTTCGTTATTCATTAATTTCTGCATTCCGGTCTTCGAGAAATGATAAATATGTCGGGGAACATCATAAGCTGCCCAAAATTCCCTGTATTTTTTCGCATCATAAGAGGTGTGATTGGGGACCGCTATAATCAGTAAACCATTGATTTTCAGTTTTGAGTGAAATATATTTAATATATCTTCTTGATTTTCAATATGTTCGAAGACATGCCACAGGGTGATCGCATCAAGTGAATGGTTTTCAATACTGCTCAGGTCCTTTATAATTTTAGTTTTTGACAATTTCTTTAGAGCAAACTCAGCGGCTGACTGATTAGGTTCGTATCCAAATGTTGTAAAATCATCTTCAATATATTTCAAAAACTCTCCGGCACCGAAACCATAATCCAACACATAAGCATTTTTATGAAGTTCCTTTGCAACAATATTTCTTTTGAAATTCAAATTAAATCTCTGTAAAAATTTATACAGTTTATGTTTTAAACCTTTTTCATCCTGATAGTGCGAAATATAATCGGTGCTTTCATAATACCGGCCTATATTCTCCGGAACGGGATGGGTTTTATAAATTCCCGTAATAGAAGTTTCTTTGATTTCAAAGTCTTCTTTGGTCAAAAAGTGATCTTTAATTATCATAAAATGATTAGACTGTATTTAGAGGATATTGATGTTTCACGTGAAACATCAAGATAATTATAAGATGATTTATCTGCCCAAATAAATAAGAAGTACGTTGATATCGGAAGGTGATACGCCGCTGATTCTTGCTGCCTGCGCAATGGTTTTGGGCTGAATTTTATTCAGTTTTTGTTTGGCTTCAGAAGAAAGTGAACCTATTTTAGTGTAGTCAAAATCATCCGGAATTCTGATGGTTTCCAAACGGTTTAGCTTGGCTACATTTTCTTTTTCTTTCTCAATGTAACCTTTGTATTTGATATTGATTTCAGCCTGCTCTTTAACTTCTCCTGTAAATTCCTTAGTTTTCTCACCAATAAAATCAATTTCACTCAGTTTTTCAAGCGTCATATTCGGTCTTGTAAGGATTTGCGACGCGCGGTATGCCTGATCGACAGGAGAGGATTCAATAGATGCGAGGATAGGATTGATAATCCCGGGTTTCAGAGACGTAGATTTCAGATATTCTTCCAGTTCATTACTGGCCGCGATTTTATTTTCTACGTTTCTGAGCCGTGTTTCATCTGCAAGACCTATTTTATGTGACTTTTCAGTTAATCTGATGTCGGCATTATCCTGTCTTAAAAGCAGCCTGTATTCGGCCCTGGAAGTAAACATACGGTACGGTTCTTCGGTTCCTTTCGTAATTAAATCGTCAATTAGAACGCCGATGTAAGCTTCATCACGGTTGAGAATGAATTCTTCTTTCTCGTGAACTTTGTTGTGTGCATTGATTCCTGCAATTAGTCCCTGTCCGGCAGCTTCTTCATAACCGGTTGTACCGTTGATTTGACCGGCAAAATAAAGGTTTTCTATAAGTTTTGTTTCAAGGGTGTGATGAAGTTGAGTAGGAGGGAAATAGTCGTATTCAATAGCGTATCCGGGGCGGAAAACTTTTACATTTTGGAATCCTGGGATATGCCGCATCGCTTTAATCTGAATATCTTCAGGTAAAGAAGAGCTGAAGCCGTTAACGTATATCTCTACCGTGCGCCAGCCTTCAGGTTCTACAAAAAGTTGGTGTCGTTCCCGCTCTGCAAAACGGTTGATTTTGTCTTCAATACTTGGGCAGTATCTTGGCCCAATACTCTGTATTGTTCCGTTAAACATAGGGCTTCTGTCGAATCCTTCTCTCAATATTTCATGAACCGTTTCGTTGGTATAAACAATGTGACAGCTTAGCTGTTTTGTAAGTTTTGGCGTATCGGAATAGGAGAATTTCTGCGGATTTTCATCTCCTTTCTGTTCTTCCATTTTAGAGTAATCAAGGCTCCTGCCATCAACACGCGGCGGGGTACCTGTTTTCATTCTTCCTGCTTCAAAACCTAATGATACAAGCTGTTCTGTAATCCCGAAAGCTCTGGGTTCGCCCATTCTTCCACCTCCCAGTTGTTTGTCGCCAACATGAATTAAACCGTTCAGGAATGTTCCGTTGGTTAATACTACAGATTTAGCTTTAATTTTTATTCCTAATGAAGTTACAACGCCCGTAACTTTGTGGTTTTCGATGATGAGGCTTTTCACCATATCCTGAAAGAAATCAAGATTTGGTGTGTTTTCGAGGGCAATACGCCATTCTTCCGCAAACAACATTCGGTCATTTTGGGTTCGTGGAGACCACATGGCAGGTCCTTTGGAGAGATTCAGCATCTTGAACTGAATTGCTGATTTGTCCGCAATAATACCGGAATATCCGCCCATAGCGTCAATTTCGCGTACAATTTGTCCTTTGGCGATGCCGCCCATGGCAGGATTACAGGACATTTGGCCTATGGTCTGCATATTCATTGTAACCAAAAGAGTTTTAGATCCCATATTGGCTGCAGCAGCTGCTGCTTCGCAACCTGCGTGGCCGGCGCCGACTACGATTACGTCGTATATCTCGTTGATCATGTATATTAAAATGATAATTAATGATTGAATGTTTCACGTGAAACATTTAATAAATTTTAATACCCGTTAATCGGATACTGCAATTCATGTTGAATTTGATTGAGTAAACGGGGTGGGGTACAGAATGAATTATCTCTTATTCAGATAATAATCTTCTTTACTGCGCATTTCTGCGATTTCTTCGTCTGTCTTGTCCATATATCCACAAAGGTGAAGAACTCCGTGTGCTAAAACCCTGAAAAATTCAGATTCAAAATCTTTAGACAAAGTTTGAGCGTTATCAAAAATGCGCGGCAAAGATACAAAAATATCTCCTGAAATGGTTTTGCCCTTTACATAGTCGAACGTGATGACATCGGTGTAATAATCATGTTTTAGATATTCTCTGTTAACCTGGAGTAAATACTCATCATCACAGAAAATATAATTGATTTCACCTGGCTTTTTACCTTCAGAAAGGATAATATTTTCCAACCTGTTGCTTAGGTTGGCTTCGATTTCGATTTTATCGATATCTTCAAAGAAAAATTGTATCATATTAAAACCAGTGTCCAAGAATTACACTAAAAATATTATTATTACGGTTCAAAGATTTGCTGTAATTGAACTTTATCTGCCCAAAAGGTGATTTATAACCTGCAGTAATACCTGCCGATGACTCGGTAATATGTAAAATATCATCAACTTTAATATCATTAAAGAGATTTCCTATGCTTAAGTTGGCATCGAAAAAGTAATTTTTATAAAAATTAAATTGGAAGGTATTTGCTGCGATAAGCATGTTTTTGGAATATAACTGCCCGAATTCATAGCCTTGAAATTTAAATAGGTTTCCCATATTCTGCTCGAATATTCCACCGATCCTATAATGGTAGTAAGGAGAAAGCTCTTCCCCAACCGTAACTCCGCCGAATAATCCAAGCCGGTAAGTAAACCACGAATTCAAAGGAAAATTGATCTGGGACACGATTTTTAGCTGAACCGTTCTTCCTTCCTGCTCATCATTAAGAAGATCCAGTATCTTTCCTTCGGCATAAAGGAATAAACCTTTTGTAGGAAAACTGGTATTATCCTGGGTATCGGTTTTAATAAATACATAAGGATTGATGAAGTTATGGGCATTCGAGTAGTTAGACTCTGATATAAGCTTAGCTTCGTAGTAATCGTGGCTTATACCGCCACCAATGGCGTATTTATCCCGCCATACGGACTGGATAAAAGCTTCGTTTCGGAACCAGTTCCATTTTTCGTACACATTAGCATCGATATCGATTAAATCCAGCGTCATTCCGGAAGCATAAACACCAAAACCCGGAATATATCCGTTATCGATAAAATAGTTGAGATAGTATCGCGGTTTATCGCCAACCACCACATCCAGAGATACCGTAGAGTTTCGGAAAAGGAGTCTTTTTGCCGTGGCGTTAAGAAGAAGCCCGGTTTTGAATACTTCATCGTAATGAAGCCCGAATTTTAGGAAAAAACGCGTGTCCTCTTCGGTAACATTTAGTTTTAAATAATTCCGGTCTTCCTGTTGCGTGATATCGTAATTAATCAGCCTGTAATTATTGGTTGCATACAGCCTGTCAATCATTTTATTGATGCTGCCATAGGTCTGTAGTGAAGGTACACGGAGATTCATTTTCCCTTGTACATAGTTTTTACCGAAAATATGATTGTTTTCGAGAATCAAGCTGTCAATTTTATAGACATTGGAATATATCGAATTCAAAGGTACCCTCAGAAGATCAGTTTTTCTTTTTGGCAACAGCGAAAGCGTTTCTGCATATTTTTTGGCCTCTACATAACCTGAATCTAATATGGCAGCCTTAGCATCGTAACTTGTAGCGCTCATTCCCGTTAAATCCGGATGAATATTGATATCAGTATAATGATACTGGTTTTTGGTTTCTTTCTGAATTCCAAAATCAATCACCTGATTCAGGATATCAATGGCACTCTGCAGATTTGCTCTGTTTGCTAAGCCCTGGCTCAGATCCACACCAATAACCACATCAATTCCTTTATCTTTAAGTGGTTTTGAAGGATAGTTGATGGTCATTGCTCCATCGATATATAGAGAATCATTGATCATCACCGGATCCATCAAAGAAGGAAACGCAGAACTTGCCATAATGGAACTCACCAGATCACCTTTCTCGAAAATCTCAATTTTTCCGCTTTCTAAATTGGTTGCAATACACATAAAGGGAACAGGAAGTTTCGAGAAATCATCAATTGTAGAAACGTTTTTAAACAGCTCCTTTAAAAGATAGATGTTTTTTTGACCGGTAGAGATTGCTTTTGGTAAAACGTTGAATTTACCGTCTTTAACAGGGATATTAAGAATGTACTTATCAACGGATTTATCGAAAAAGGTGGTTTCTTTACGCGTTTTTTCGTTTGCGATGATGGTGTAAAAATCGGTTTCCATTACAATCTTTTCGATCTCTTTCCCTGTATATCCTGAAGCGTAAAGACCGCCCACAATCGCTCCCATGCTTGTTCCCGAGATATAATCTACTTTTACGCCCAGCGAATCAAGAACTTTTAAAACCCCGATATGCGCAAAGCCTTTGGCTCCGCCGCCCGAAAGAGATAAACCTATCTTTGGATTTTGTGGTACGGTAAAACCTTCCTTTACCTGTGCATTAAGGTAGAAGTTTATAAATAAGGCTGAAAAAAGCACCAGTATTTTCTTCATTAATTTTTGATATAAATTCTCTTTACACGTCTTGAGATCGAAGTTAAAACTTCATAAGGTATTGTTTTACAGTAATTTGAAAATTCTTCGAGAGAAGGATTGGAATTGAATATAATCACTTCATCTCCCTCCTTTGCGGCAGCATCTCCAATATTGATCATCATCATGTCCATACACACATTGCCTACAATAGGAAAAAGCTTCTTCGCGATGCCTACCTTTCCAACTTCATTTCCGATAAGCCTTGGGATTCCGTCCGCATAACCTACCGGTATGGTTGCGATCTGCGTACTGTTTTTGGTTGTGTAATTCCTGTTGTAACCAATTGATTCTCCTGCATTAACCGTTGAGATCTGTGAAATTACGGTTTTAAAACTTACCGCACCCTGCAATTGTTTTTTTATTTTTTCATTGGAAGAAATTCCTACCATCCCGATACCAATTCGAACCATATCAAACTGATAATCAGAATAATGTACAATCCCGGAAGTGTTTAAAATATGTCGTATGGGTTGGTAATGTAACCCGGAAATAAGATTATCGGAATTTTTTTTGAAAATTTCAATCTGCTCTAAAGTGTAATCTTTTCCTTCAGGAACATCAGCAATGGAGAGATGACTGAAAATGGAGGCAACCTTTACATTCAGATGCTTCAACTTTTCAGTAAGTATATTTAGTTCATCTTCCTTAAAACCAAGCCGGTGCATACCGGTTTCCAGTTTGATGTGGATAGGATATTTCTCCTGAATTCCTTTTTGAGCGAGCTGTTGGGTGAACAGGTCAAGTACCCGGAAACTGTAAATTTCCGGTTCCAGATTATAATCAATGATAATGTTATAGCTGTGCTGCTCAGGATTCATCACCATAATGGGAGCAGTAATCCCGTTTTTTCTTAAATCTACCCCTTCATCTGCATAGGCAACGCCAAGATAATCAATGTGATGATGCTGGAGAAACTCGGCGATCTCGTAACCGCCAAGCCCGTAAGAATAAGCCTTTACCATTGCCATCATTTTCGTTTCAGGCTTTAAGAAGGCTTTATGCACATTGATGTTGTGCAGAATGGCATTAAGGTTTACTTCAAGAACAGTATCGTGCTTCTGAAGTTCCAGGTGATTTTTAATTTTTTCAATTTCGAATTTCCTTGCACCTTTTAAGAGAATCAGTTCGCTTTCGATCTGATTAAGAATATGACTATCAATAAGTTCATTAACGTTATTGAAAGTATAAGCTTCAGCTTTAAAGTCGTTTTGGTAATTAATTATTTCATCGCCAATGAGAATTATTTTACTAAAATCCTGCTGGTTTGTGATTTTAACAACTTCACCATAGAGCTGTTCAGCGTTTTTTCCTTCGACAATATCGGTAAGAATAAGCGTCTTTTTTGGTTTGTTATATTCCTTGATAAACTGGTAAGCAATTTTTAAAGAATCCAGATCCAGATTAAAGGAATCGTTGATGATAAGATTATTCCGAAGTCCGTTGACACTTTCCAGACGCATTTCTACAGATTTCAGGGTATTGATCTTATCAACAATCTGTTTGAAATTAAACCCAAATTCCTTCAGAACCGCCACAACACAGAGCGCATTTCTCAGTGTCGCTTCGTCTCTTTGCTGCGCCGGAAGCTGAAAGTCATCATTGAAATAACGGATCTGTAATGGTTCAGACTTATCATTCGGATCATTCGTAATGGTAATATCATTCCGGTGTTTCAAACCATATGATATTAAATTTTTACATGAATAGATCTCGTTTATTTTATTGTATACCAAATCATTGTCACCATTAAAAATAATAGTTTCAGAATGTTTGAAAAGTTTTATTTTTTCTTCTGTCAGTTCTTCTTCGTCCACAAAATTTGAGGAATGTGCTGAACCGATATGCGTAAGGACACCAATTTGAGGTGGGAAGATATCTTCCAGAATTTCCATCTCGCCGGGCTTGGATATGCCCACTTCAAAAATCCCCACTTCATGTTTTCCGTCAATTTTCAGGAGTGAAAGTGGAAGTCCGAGCTGCGAATTGAAACTTTTCGGGCTTTTCACCGTATTAAAATCTGTAAACAGACTTTGATACAGCCATTCTTTTACAATGGTCTTTCCGTTGCTTCCCGTAATCCCTACCGTCTTCAGATTAAAAAGTGAAAGATGATGCTTTGCCAGTTGCTGGATGAATTTTAATGAATTTTCTACAATAATCCAGGTAATATCTTGCAGACCCGCGACTTGATGTTCAGAAATAATGATTTTAATTCCTTTTTCAGCGGCAGCCTGAATATATTTTTCGCCGGAATTTTTTTGGTTATTAATGGCGATAAATGCAGTATCTGCCGAGGAATAGAGGGTTCGGCTGTCGAACGAAATCGTGGTCACCTGCAGACCTCCTTCCCCAATTAATTGGGATTTTGTGAGGTCTGCAAGTTGTTTGGTCGTGTAATTCATTTGTTTTTCCGCTTCAGAATTTCTTCGTTAAAAACCTTCCGGCTTACCGCTTCGTAACTCTCGGTCTCACCCAGTTGTACCAAATCTTCACTGGCTGAAGTCCGCATCGAGTAATGGGCAAGATTTCCGGTTCTTTTACAGATGGCGTGAACTTTTGTAACATATTCCGCTGTAGCCATCAGATTGGGGATCGGCCCGAACGGCCTGCCCATAAAATCCATGTCGAGGCCCGCGATTACCACCCGCACTCCGTTATTGGCCAAAGTATTGGCAACTTCCACCACACTTTCATCGAAAAACTGCGCTTCATCAATCCCTACTACATCGCAGGTAGAACCCAGCAATAGTATTTCGCTCGGGCTTTCCACAGGCGTACTCCTGATCTTATTTTTGTTGTGCGAAACAACTTCTTCTTCGGCGTATCGGGTATCGAGTTTCGGCTTGAAAATTTCAACATTCTGGCCGGCCATTTCAGCACGCCGCAGCCGCCTGATGAGTTCTTCAGTTTTTCCCGAAAACATCGAGCCACAGATAACTTCCATCCAGCCGCTTTGTTTTGCGTGATTAATTGTATTTTCTAAAAACATTTGTTAATTTAGCCGTGATATTCAAAGCTCAAAAATACGGAAATTTAATAGACTTTATTATGCAAAATCTCCAGGACCTACAGGAAAAAATTTTTTTTGAATCCAAGACAATTCTCGAAACACTTTCACGGATCAATTCAAAAGAAGAACTTCTCACCAAGCAGGATTTATTTGCAGAAGTAACCGACAGAATTGCATTTCTCAGGATTTTGGAGAAAAATAAATACAGTTTCATGAGCGATGATAGCGTGGAAAAACCGGCCCAGGAAGAATCCAGAACTTTTTCCGGAAACGAAATCATGAACCCCGAATTCAGCCATTTTGATGACGCACCACTGGAAGAAGATATTATTGAAGAAGAGGTGATGTTTACCAATGAGCTTAATGAAATTGAAAACGAGGAACCTGAAGTTTCTACAGAAATATCTGCTGAAAAACCTTTGGAAATTGAAGAAGAAGCGGTAGAAGAGGAACTGCTGGCAGCTATTGAAACTGAATACAGCTATGAAGAACGCATTGCACAGAAAGAAAAAGAATTTCAGGAACTTGAAGAACGCCGGAGAAAAATCGTAGAATTCAACAAAGAAGATGTAATTCATCCTCAGAAACCGGAAATTTTTCAGGAGGAAAAAAAACCTGAACATCATTCCGTCGAGAAAAAAATTAAACTGGCCCATATAAAAGGCTTAAAGGTTGTGCAGAATCTTTTCGATGAAGATCCGCTGGAACGGCTTGAAGAAGAAAAAACCCACATGGCTGAAACTAAAACAGAATCCGGAAGTATTTTAAAAACAAATATTCCTACGGATTTTATGGAGGCCGAGAAAAAGAAAAACGAATTCAGACTCGATTTGAATGATAAGGTAGCGTTTACAAAACTTCTTTTTAATGGCGACGCAGACGAACTTAAAACGACTGTTGATAAACTGAATTCCTTTGATAATCTTGAAGATGCGAAACAGTATTTAAGCGAAGTGTATTATCAAAAAGATTGGGGAAAAGTGGATGAATATGCACAGAGACTTTGGAACCTCGTAGAAAATAAATTCTTGTAACGGTTACAGATGAAAGGAATGATAACTAAGATGGAGGATTTTCAGAATGTATTCTTCATAGGCGTCGCCGGTGTGGGCATGAGCGCTATTGCACAATATCTTAAAGGAATCGGTAAAGAAGTTTCCGGAAGCGACCGCTATTTTCATCCCGGTGAATATAACCGCACAAAAGAGCAACTGGAAGCAGCAGGGATCCATTGTTTTTTACAGGACGGAAGTGGAATTTCAGAGAAGACAGATTTGGTTGTAGTATCCACAGCGATTGAAGACACCGTTTTTGAAGTTCAGAAAGCTAAGGAATTCGGAATTTCCATCATAAAAAGAAGCGAACTTTTATCCATCATCGCCAAAAGTAAGAAAACCATTGCTGTTGCCGGAACTTCCGGTAAATCAACCACATCAGCGATGTTATATCAAATTTTACTTGATGCTAAATATGAGCCCAGCATTATTTCTGGAGCAGGTTTAACTTCCATCATTAAAGAAGGTAAAATTGGCAACGCCGCGGTGGGCAAAGGAGACTGGCTCATCATTGAAGCCGATGAAAGCGACGGTTCGATTGTTCAGTACGAACCCGAAATCGGACTTCTTTTAAACATCGATAAAGACCATCAGGAAATTGATGAACTCATAGAATTGTTTACTGTTTTTAAAAATAATACCAAAGGTTTATTCGTTGTAAACCAATCGAATACACTTGCCAAAACACTGTCGGCAAATCCTCAGAATGATTTTGGTTTTGAAAAAGAAGATGCGGGATATGCGGCTCAGAATTTTGACCAGAACAGACTTTCATTAACATTTGATCTTCATAATCAAAAATTTCAGATGACTTCTCTCGGCAGACACAGTGTTGAAAACGCCGCCGCAGCCATCGCAGTGGCCCATCAAATCGGAGTGCCTTTGGAAACCTGCGCGGCAAGCCTGTCAAAATATGAAGGGATTTACCGCCGTCACCAGATTTTAGGTCAGAAAAACGGCGTGTGGGTCATCGATGATTATGCGCACAATCCGGCCAAATGTGCCGCGAGCATCAGGGCCTGTCAGCCTTTGGCAGAAAAAGTAATTGCCTGGTTTCAGCCTCATGGCTATGGCCCTACAAGATTTCTGCGCCACGATTTTGTAGACGAAATCTCAAACGCGCTAAGACCTCAGGACGAAATATGGATGAGCGAAATATTCTATGCCGGCGGAACTGCTGTGAAAGATATCTCCGCAGATGA
>NZ_DAMBHK010000039.1:0-2215 GCF_032060305.1 Kaistella sp.
TGAATAATGCAACCTTCGTAAGGTTTATTGAAGGTTTGGGTGTTGGTGGAAATATGTTCGATAAAGGCGTGCTGAACCGGTTTGTAGACTTCATCGGAAGCGGCGCTGAAGATTCAGGACGGGCTGCAAAAAGACTCCAGAACGGAAACGTGGAGAATTATGTGCTCATCATGTCTCTGGCTATCGGAATTATTTTAATTGTTAACTTTATATTACAATAGTAAATGTCGTATCTATTATTAACATTGTTACTATTACCTCTCGTAGGTTCTGCAGTGGTATTCGCGTGGAAAAACTCCACTAGTAAATATTTGGCATTGGGGTTTGCATTTGCCCAAATGTTCCTCTCATTTTATATGCTGGCAAATTTCGATTCCACACCAACGGTGGACGGAGTTCTGCAGTATGAAATCAATTATCCCTGGTCGCAGTTTATCAAAAGTAACCTGCATTTCGGGATCGATGGGATGAGCATGGTGCTGTTGCTGCTTACCAATATTTTAACGCCACTCATCATTCTGTCTTCCTTTAATGAGAAACCTGGGTACAGGAATACTTTTTACGGACTTATTCTATTGATGCAGTTTGGTTTAATTGGAGTTTTCACTGCACTTGACGGTTTGCTGTTCTATATTTTCTGGGAAGTTACCCTTATCCCAATCTGGTTAATCGCCGGAATCTGGGGTCAGGAAAACAAGAAGATTGCGTTCACAACCAGGTTCTTTGTTTACACTTTCGTAGGATCATTATTCATGTTGATCGGGCTGATTTACGTGTACACCCATTCCGCGTCTTTTGCACTTACCGACCTTTACAACGCTAATCTGAACACCTCTGAGCAGACCGTCATATTCTGGTTCATCTTCTTTGCTTTTGCGGTGAAGTTGCCAATTTTCCCTTTCCATTCTTGGCAGCCGGATACCTACACGTATTCGCCAACCCAGGGGACCATGCTTCTTTCGGGAATTATGCTGAAAATGGCGGTATACGGACTATTACGGTATCTGTTGCCCATCACACCGGATCCTGTTCTGGGAATTTCAGGACAAATCGTGCTGGTTCTTGCCATCGTAGGTATTGTTCACGGTGCACTGATTGCCATTGTGCAGAACGACTCAAAACGTCTTATCGCCTATTCATCGTTATCACACGTTGGATTAATGGTGGCCGGCATTATGGCTTCAGCTATTTTAACGGTAAAAGGTACCTTGATGACTGAAGGTGGCGAAGGAGCAATGGTACAGGCTTTCGCTCACGGGATCAATGTTGTAGGTCTTTTTTACTGTGCTGATATTCTTTATAAAAGATTCAAAACAAGAGATATCCGTCAAATGGGGGGTTTGGCTAAGGTTGCACCGAAATTTGCCGTTCTTTTCCTTGTAATTTTACTCGGTTCTGTAGGACTTCCTTTAACCAATGGTTTTATCGGGGAGTTTATTCTGATTAAATCTGTTTTCGATTATAGCAAACTGGCAGCTGTATTTGCCGGGCTTACCATGATTCTATCCGCAGTTTATCTTTTAAGATTCTACGGAAAAGCGATGTTCGGTGAAGGAGATGAAAGTGTTTTGTCTTCTGCCAAAGACTTATCGGGTATAGAATTTACGGTGCTGGCAAGTTTGGCGGTATTTGTAATTCTGCTGGGACTTTTCCCACAACCTCTTATCGAAATGGTGAACAGTTCACTGAAGTTTATTTTCACTTCGATGATGAACTAAGAAAATAATTTTAATATTTAAGACAGAGAAAGAACCTCAGATCTCGAATTTCAAATCTCAAATCTAAACTAAATGAGCGTTTTAATCATCATATTCCTTACTGCAGTTGCCGCATTATTTGCAGGGGTTTTTGAACAGGGAAAATTTTCAAGATACATCAGTATTCTTGGGCTTTTGGTGGCATTTTATGTAAGCTTTTTACCGGAAGCGGAATTCTTTAACCAGTACAAATCGATGTTCGACTATACCGTAAATGCGGCTCTTTTCACAAAGATTGCTATTGTCATCACGATTCTGCTCTTCTTTTTGGGCGGTTTTTCATTCAGCAACCACCGCAGCCATCAATCGGAGCTCTATGCGCTGATGCTTTTTGCGCTTTGTGGCGGTATTGTTCTTTTCGGGTTCCAGAATCTGGTGACTTTGTTTTTGGGTGTTGAAATTCTTTCCATTCCGCTTTACGTATTGGCCGGAAGTAACAAAACAGATTTACGCTCCAA
>NZ_DAMBHK010000039.1:2315-8961 GCF_032060305.1 Kaistella sp.
TTTTTCGGAATCACCGGAGAATGGATTAACATCGTTGGCGTTCTCATTATCATCACCCTGTTTTTAGCCAACGTAATGGGACTTGCGCAAAGCAATGCGAAAAGGATGCTGGCTTACTCATCGGTTTCTCACGTAGGTTACCTTGGTCTTATTTTCTTTGGACTGAACAATTTATCTACATACAACCTTGCCTTTTATCTTTTTGCTTATTCATTGGCAACGATTGGCGTGATGATGTGCTTAATCTGGGTTGAAAAACTGAAACGCGAAACTTCTTACAACGCATTTAAAGGGTTGGCGCATACCGAGCCGCTTCTGGCTGTTGCCGCAGCTATTTCGATGCTTTCAATGGCGGGAATTCCGTTAACAGCTGGTTTCATGGGGAAATTCTCCATCTTTGCACAGGCGATAGAAACCACTCCTTTCCTTGTTTTGGTTGCAGTATTGGGTTCCGCGATCTCTATTGCTTACTATTTAAGACTCATCATGGTAATGTTTTTCCCTAAAGAAAGCAGTTTCAAAACTTCAGAAAGAGTTCCGTTAACCTATAACATTGTTGCAGTGTTCATCATTGTTGCACTTTTGGCTTTAGGAATTTTCCCGGATCTGTTCGCAACACAGTTCGGAATGTAAGAATTTTACAAAATAAAATATAAAACGCAGTTCTTTCGAGCTGCTTTTTTTTATGTTTAAAATTAATTTAATCATTTGATTAAATCAAAATATTAATCTTAACTTTGCTAAAATAATTTTAGTCATGGACTCCGAAAAAGACATTTCAACCGAAGAAAAAATCCTTATTTCAGCTTCAAAGGTTTTTACTGAGAAAGGGTTCTCGGGAACACGGACAAGGGATATTGCAGAAGAAGCCGGAATTAATCTGGCATTACTGAATTATTATTTCCGCAGTAAGGAGAAACTTTTTGAGCAGGTCATGAAAGTAAAAATTGTTCTCCTTTTCGGTAAGATCATTCCTCTTATTACGAGCGAAAAAATAAGTATTGAAGAAAAAATAGATCTTGTAAGTGAAAAATATTTCGAGATTTTGTCAAAGAATCCAAATCTTCCCCTTTTCGTCCTGAGCGAAATCCAGAAAAAACCTTCCAATATCACTTCGCTGATTCCGATCGATCAGTTTCTGAAAATTTCAGTCCTCCTCAAACAGATCAGGGAAAAGAAACCCGACCTTAATCCTCTTCACTTTATTGTTAATTTCCTGAGCATGACTGCCTTTCCTTATATCGGGAAGCCTATTCTTAAAAATTTCAACATCCTGAGCGATGAGGAATTTCAGAAATTTGTTGCGGAGCGTAGGACTTTGGTTCCGCTCTGGACCAAAATGATCCTTAACAGTTAACAGACTTTTCATTTAAAACCCATCAAATGAAAACATTAAAATACTTGATCGTAGTCGCGCTGCTTCTAAATTTTCAGTTGAAAGCCCAGGAAACGGCGACTTTGGAGGAAGTGCAGGAGCTTGCGAAAAATAGCTATCCGCTTATCAAAAGAAATGGCCTCATCGAAAAAACCCAAACCTATACGCTGGAAAATATCGCTAAAGAATGGCTGCCTCAGATCAACGTTGTGGGCCAGGCGACCTATCAGAACGAAGTAACTCAACTGCCATTCTCACTTCCCAACAGTTTGGTGGAACCGCTGAGCAAGGATCAGTATAAAGTTTACGCTGATATTCAGCAGACCGTGTATGATGGCGGAATGATTTCTAATCAGAAGAAACTGGCAAAAATTCAGTCAGAAACCGAGATTCAGAAAAATGAAGTCGAGCTCGATAAACTTGAAGAAAGAATCAACCAGATTTATTTCGGAATTCTTCAAAGCCAGGAACAGCTGCAGCAAACTGAAATCACAAAAAACGACATCGAAAACGGCTTGAAGAAAGCCAGTGCACAGCTGGAATATGGTACCATCTTCAGAAGTCAGGTTGATGTGCTGAAAGCACAGTTGATCGGATTGGAACAGCGACAGATTGAAATAGAGTCACTCCGAAAAAATTTAATCGAAACCCTTTCTCTGTTTACAAAAAAAGATTTCAGTGAAAATACAGTTTTCGAAACACCAAAAAAACTGCTGCTGACCGGAGAAAACAACCGATCCGAACTGAAACTTTTCACCCTTCAGCAACAGATGCTGGAAACTCAGAAGTCTCTTGTGGAATCTAAAAACCTTCCCAAACTTGGAGCTTTTTTCCAGAGCGGATATGGCAAGCCGGGCTTCAATATGCTTAGCAATGAATTCGATATATTCTATATCGGCGGCCTGCGGCTGCAGTTTCCCATTTCCGGATTTTATACCAAAAAAAATGACCTGGCGCTGCTCAACACCCAGCAGCAGGATCTGGAAATTCAGAAAGAAAACTTTCTCTTTAACCAAAATTTTTCCACTATCCGGAACAATGAAGAATTGGATAAACTACAGAAACTTATTCACAAAGATGAAGAACTCATCGCATTAAGGCAAAGCATTAAAAAAGCCAGCCTTGCGCAACTTGAAAACGGGGTCATCAACACCAGCGACTATCTTCGTGAAGTAAATGCCGAAGAACAGGCCAGAATTCAGAAAATGACTCATGAGATTCAATTTCTCTTAACCCAGTATAACCAAAAAGCCCAGCTTAATAACTGAAAATTTCAGCGTTGAAAATGAACATCAAAATTTACCGTTATGAATAAATATATCCTTCTACTGTTTTTGATGACTGTAATGGCCTGTTCGAAGTCAGAAGCAACATATGACGCTTCCGGAACTTTTGAAGCCGAAGAAATTATCGTTACCGCCAAAGCCACCGGTACGATTCTGAAACTCGAGGTGGAGGAAGGCCAGCAACTCGCTCTTCATGAAAAAGTAGGCGAAATTGATCCAAAAAACATAGAACTTCAGAAAGAACAGGTCATCGCCAGCATAGATGCTTTGGAACAGAAAACAGGTTCCGCAGTTCCACAAATCCAGGTACTGCAAACCCAAATCTCAGCTCAGTCTGCTAATGTTTCCGTGCTTCAGGAACAGTTGCGTAACGCGGTTCGCGAACGTGACAGAACCGCCAATCTCGTCGCAAGAGATGCTGCCACCCGAAAGCAGCTGGATGATGCCAACGGACAGATCCTTGTCATACAGAAACAGATTTCGGCAGCACGCACTCAACTTAGTACCCTTCAACAGCAGATTTCAGCGGCAAAAGAAAATGTATCGATTCAGAATCGCGCAATCTTAAGCGAAAGAAAACCTACCCAGAAAAAGGTAGAACAAATGGATGAGCAACTAAAAAACAACACGATTGAAAGTCCGATTGCAGGAATGGTGCTCACCAAATACATGAACGAAGGCGAATTTGCCATGACCGGAAAACCTGTTTTCAAAATGGCGGATCTGGATTTGATGATTTTAAAAATCTTTATCACCGGAGATCAGTTGGCGCAGGTAAAAACAGGTCAGCAGGTTAAAGTTTTCATCGACATGAGTGACGGAAAAACAAAAGAACTTCCCGGAACGGTATACTGGATCAGTCCCAAAGCCGAATTCACCCCAAAAACCATTCAGACTAAAAATGAGCGGGCCAACCTTGTATACGCCGCAAAAGTACATGTGAAAAACGACGGCCTCCTGAAAATCGGGATGTACGGTGATGTAAAATTTTAAGAGCCAGGTAAAAAGTGAAAAGAATCAGCTGAAATGAAATCCATCAAAGTCAATAACCTTACAAAGATCTATGGCAAGAAAAATGAAAAGATTCTTGCAGTGGATGATGTGAGTTTTGAGGTGAATCCCGGAGAGATATTCGGACTTATCGGTCCAGATGGTGCAGGAAAAACCACCATTTTCAGAATGCTGACCACTGTTTTGTTGCCCGATTCCGGCTCCGCTACAGTTGAAGGACTCGACATGGTGAAGGAGTATAAAAAAATACGCCGGATTCTGGGTTATATGCCCGGAAAATTCTCTTTGTATCAGGATTTGACGGTCGAAGAAAACCTGAATTTCTTTGCCAGTATTTTCAATACAACAATCAATGAAAACTATCATCTCATTAAAGATATTTATATCCAGATTGAACCTTTTAAAGACCGGAAAGCCGGCGCTCTGTCCGGTGGAATGAAACAGAAACTGGCCCTCTGCTGTGCACTGATTCATAAACCAAAGGTTTTGTTCCTGGATGAACCAACAACCGGCGTGGATCCGGTATCGCGGAAAGAATTCTGGGAAATGCTTCAGCGTCTGAAAAAACAGGGCATCACCATGGTAGTCGCAACACCGTATATGGATGAAGCCTCACTTTGCGACCGGATCGCCTTATTCCAGCATGGAAAAATCCTCTCTATTGACACTCCGAAGCACATCAGTGAAAGTTTCCCCGATTTGCTTTTTGAAGTGAAAGCAGGTAGAACTTCCGCTGTATTGCGCGCACTGGAGAATTTCAAACAGAAAAAGAATGTATATGCTTATGGAGAATCTGTGCATTTGACGGTAGACCGAAATGGAGATTTCAACACCGCAATTCTAACAGACTATCTAAAAAACGAAGGGTTTACAGACATTGAGATAAAACCTGTAAAAGCAAGTATTGAGGACAGTTTTATAAAACTTCTTTAAGACAGGTGAAAGTTATAAATGAGATTTGAACTCTCAATCGTGAAATACAAAAGAATGAATTCCAAAGAAAAGCATATCGCCATAAAAGCAGAAAACATCACCAAGGTTTTCGGAGATTTCACAGCCGTGGATCATATCAGTTTTGAGGTGAAAAAGGGAGAAATATTCGGTTTTCTGGGCGCGAACGGTGCGGGGAAAACTACAGCGATGCGCATGTTCTGCGGACTTTCGGTCCCGACTTCGGGGACGGCAACGGTGGCAGGTTTTGATGTTTATAAAGAAACCGAAAAAATCAAGAAAAACATCGGATACATGAGTCAGAAATTCTCACTTTACGGCAACCTCACGGTAACCGAAAATCTTAATTTCTTCGGCGGCATCTACGGAATTCCACGCAAAGAACTCAAAGCAAAATGTAATGAACTGCTGCAAAAACTCGATCTGGAACAAGAAAAAAACAAACTGGTTTCTGAACTCCCTTTAGGCTGGAAACAGAAACTTGCCTTTTCTGTCGCTGTCTTCCACAATCCGCAGATTGTTTTTCTGGATGAACCTACCGGCGGTGTGGATCCTGTAACCAGACGCCAGTTCTGGAATCTGATTTATGAAGCTTCAGAACGCGGAATAACAGTTTTCGTAACAACACATTATATGGATGAAGCGGAATACTGCGACCGTGTTTCGATCATGGTTGACGGAAAAATTGCAGCACTTGATACACCTTCAAATCTCAAAAAACAGTTCAGCTCCCAAACGATGGATGAAGTGTTTTATGAACTGGCGCGCGGCGCAAAACGATCGGAATAATTAATTAAATGAAGTGAAACAGTTACTAACTTTTGTCCGGAAAGAATTTTTACACGTTCTGCGTGATAAAAGGACGCTGCTCATCCTTTTCGGGATGCCGGTGGTACAGATTCTGCTCTTTGGTTTCGCTCTGAGTACTGAGGTGAAAAACACGCGGATCGGTGTTCTGGATCAGGACAAATCTCAGGCTTCTACCGAACTGGTTTCGAAAATCCACGCCAACCTTTATTTTGATCTCGAGCAGGACCTGAAATCCATCCATGAAGCGGAAGATGCATTCAAAGGTGGACGAATTAAAATGATTATGGTAATTCCTGCGGGTTTTTCTGAAAATCTTAGCAGTGGAAAAAAAACTCAGCTTCAACTCATCACCGACGGAACCGACCTGAATCTGGCGAACCAGATTTATAATTTCATGTCGAATATTATACTCGATTTCTATGGACAGCAAACTTTAATGCAAACATCCGGCATACAGCCTGAAATCCGGATGCTTTATAATCCGCAGCTTCAGGGTGCGCCTAATTTTGTACCCGGCGTTATGGCCTTTATTCTGCTCATCATCTGTGTGCTGATGACTGCTATTGCCATTGTGCGCGAAAAAGAAACCGGCACGCTGGAAGTGCTGTTGGTTTCACCCCTGAAACCTTACGTGATTATTCTGGCGAAAGCGATTCCTTATTTTATCCTTTCGGTCATTATACTCATTTCTATCCTCATTTTAAGCGTAATGATACTCGATTTACCGATTAGAGGAAATCTGTTTCTGCTTTTCGGGATCAGCATTATTTTCATCATCACCAATCTTTTACTGGGAATCGTCATCTCCATTCTCACCCAGACACAGCAAACCGCGATGCTCATTTCGCTGGTCGGCACCATGCTGCCAACGTTGATGCTAAGCGGTTTTATGTTTCCGGTAGAAAACATGCCGGTACCGCTGCAGGTTGTCGGGAATGTGATTCCAGCCAAATGGTATTATGAAATCGTAAAAAACATCATGATTAAAGGCACCGGCCTGGAAGTCATCTGGAAACATACCGCGGTTCTTACCGCAATGATGATGCTACTCTTCCTTATCGCCGTGAAGAAGTTTAAAATAAGGCTCGAGTAATTTTAAAATGTTGTAAAAAATGTTGCGCACCCTTCGCATATTAATCAAAAAAGAGTTCCTGCAAATCTTCAGGAACAGAGCTATTCTGGCTATAATTTTCGTGATGCCTGTTGTACAGCT
>NZ_DAMBHK010000039.1:9061-14563 GCF_032060305.1 Kaistella sp.
ATTTCAATTCGCAGATTCAACTCAAAATGTCTCCCGAACTCGAAAGTATGAGCAAAATCTCCGGTCTGGAAACCGTGCCGATGTTCTGGTTTAATGAACATTATAATTACCGCCTTGCTCTGGTTCCGGGAATTCTGGCCTTCCTTGTGACTTTAATCGGTGGGTATCTTACCGCACTGAACATCGTAGCCGAAAAAGAAACCGGCACCATTGAGCAGATTAATGTCTCCCCGATCCGAAAAGTCGATTTCATCATCGGCAAACTGTTCCCGTTCTGGATTCTGGCCATGGTTGCTTTCAGCCTTGGTTTACTGGTGACGGTTTTTGTGTATAACATCAGGATAGAAGGCAGCCTTCTTCTGCTCTACGCCTTTGTGTCGGTTTATCTTATCACCATTCTTGGCATGGGGCTTCTGGTTTCTGTTTACAGCGAAACCCAGCAGCAGGCGATGTTTGTGGTATTCTTTTTCATGATGATTTTCGTGCTGATGAGCGGACTTTTCACGCCGGTTGAAAGCATGACCGACTGGGCAAAATACATCGCCTATCTCAATCCTGTGACTTATGGTGTTGACGGCATCCGGCTGATTATGCTTAAAAACAGCGGCTTCACCGATTTGCTGCCTCATTTTGCCTTTATTGTTTCCTTAGGAATCGTGGTCATCACATGGGCGGTTCTGCGTTACCGGAAAACGAATTAAAAATCCTATAATCTGAAATATAATTACTAACTTTAGAAAGCCATGAAACGTACCCTGTTACTTATTTTTCTGTTTCTTTTCGGTCTCGTTACCCTCTTTATGAGCAGCGCGGTTTTATTCGACTGGCTGGGCATCCGCGAAAAAGAAGGGGATTTTGTTCCTGCCGTGGTCTGGGCGAACTGGCTGTGCGGATTTCTTTATCTGGTTGCTGCTTATGCAGTCTTTAAAAACAGCCTTAGGGCAAAAATTCCATTAATTACTGCACTCTTCATTTTGATTGCAGCATATCTCTATCTCTTTATCCACATCAGTAACGGCGGTCTGTACGAAACAAAAACAGTGGGCGCCATGGCATTCCGGGTCGGTATTACTGCGTTATTCCTTTTTACAACCATAAAAATTTTTAAAAAATGAAAAAAACATTGCTTTCAGCTCTTTTAGGGCTGGCCATCGTAATTTCCTGTGAAAAGAAACAGGAAACTACCGAAAATCAGGATCATACGAATCATACCGAAAATGTTGCAGCTGAAACTGAAGCAGAATCTACCCATGACGATCATGCTGACGCCAGTGCAAATTTGGAACTCAACAATGGCAAAAAATGGAAAACCAACACCGAAATGCTGCCGTACATCCAAAAACAGGAACAGCTCATTGATGCGTACGACGATGAAACCGGAGATTACAAAAAACTCGCAGCAGACCTTTCAACAGCCAATGACCAGTTGATTAAAAGCTGCACCATGACCGGAAAATCTCACGATGTGCTTCACGTTTGGCTTACCGATCACATGAAAAAAATTAATCTGCTTGCCAAAGCGGCCACACAAAAGGAAGCTGAAAAAATTGCAGAATCACTGGAGCATTCTATGGAATCTTACCACCAGTATTTCGAATAATAATTTAAAATTAACCTCATTCATCAACCTTCAGAATTTTTTCTGGAGGTTTTTATTTAGAAATATTTTCGATTGAAATTTCTATCGACGCCAATTATCAATTTCACATCAATTAACAGATTTTGGCTTTTTCATCCGCAATAATATTGTTAATTTTAAAAACAATAATTAAACAATATTACAATGAGTTCAAAAGTTTACGACAGAGTACAACTGAAAGAAAAGTACGACAACTACATTAACGGACAATGGACTCCACCGGCAAGTGGAAAATATTTTGATGTAATCACCCCACTGGATGGCACAGTGATGGGCCAAGCGGCACATTCCAACGAACAAGATCTGGAAATGGCAGTAAATGCTGCGGAAGCGGCTTTCGTAACTTGGGGGAAAACTTCCGTAACCGAAAGAAGCAACATCCTCAATAAAATTGCGGATCGCATGGAAGCCAACCTGGAAAAAATTGCAGTGGTAGAAACCATGGACAATGGAAAACCAGTTCGCGAAACCCTGAATGCCGATATTCCTTTGGCGATTGACCATTTCAGATATTTCGCAGGGGTTATTCGAGCGGAAGAAGGTTCTTTAATGGAATTAGACAATGATACGGTTTCCTTAATTGTGAATGAACCTTTAGGAGTGATTGCTCAAATTATTCCTTGGAATTTCCCGATTCTGATGGCTGTTTGGAAACTTGCTCCAGCTTTGGCAGCAGGAAACTGCGTGGTACTGAAACCGGCTGAAAGTACGCCAATCTCAATTTTGGTCTTGATGGAAATCATCGGCGATTTGCTTCCACCGGGAGTTGTAAATATTGTAAATGGTTTTGGAGGAGAATTAGGTCATGCCCTGGTTACCAACAAAAAAGTGTCAAAAGCAGCCTTCACGGGTTCTACTGCAACAGGAAGACTGGTGATGCAATATGCTACCGAAAACATCATTCCGGTAACTTTGGAATTGGGAGGTAAATCACCAAACGTTTTCTTCGAATCAGTGATGGATGAAGACGATGCCTTCTTCGACAAAGCGTTGGAAGGAGCCGTATTATTTGCTTTAAACCAAGGTGAAATCTGTACTTGTCCATCCCGATTACTGGTACAGGAAAGTATTGCTGACAAATTCATCGAAAGAGTCGTAGAACGTGTTAAAGCCATTAAAGCAGGAAATCCACTCGATACTTCTACAATGATCGGTGCGCAAGCTTCGAAAATCCAGTACGACAAAATCCTTAGCTACATCAACCTTGGTAAAGAAGAAGGTTGCGAAGTGCTGACAGGTGGCGACGCTAATGTATTGGAAGGCGAATTGAAAAACGGCTACTACATCCAGCCAACCCTATTGAAAGGTCACAATAAAATGAGAGTTTTCCAGGAAGAAATCTTCGGACCCGTACTTGCGGTAACCACTTTCAAGGATGAAGCAGATGCGATCGCGATCGCAAACGACACCATTTATGGTTTAGGAGCCGGAGTTTGGACCAGAGATGCTCACCAATTGTACCAAGTACCAAGAGCAATCCAGTCAGGAAGAGTTTGGGTAAATCAATACCATTCTTATCCTGCAGGTGCACCTTTCGGAGGTTACAAACTGTCGGGAATCGGTAGAGAAAATCACAAGATGATGCTCGATCATTACCGCCAAACCAAGAATATGCTAATTTCTTACAGCAAAGAAAAATTAGGATTCTTCTAAATGATAATGGGCGGATTTTTATTGTAAATCCGTCTTTTTTTCTGATTCAATTAAAAAGTTTCAACATGGAAAAAATCCCACGTCTTTCAGTAACTCCAAAAGCCTTGGAACTCGTAAAACAACTCTCTGAAGAGTTTGGCGAACTGATGTTTTACCAGGCCGGTGGCTGCTGCGAAGGTACCCAGCCGCAATGTTTCCGTGAAGGGCATTTTTATCCGCGGACCAAAGACGTAAGTATTGGAACGGTGATGGGCTTTCATTTCTGGATCGATCATGATCTTTTTGAATACTGGAAGTACAGCCATTTCGAACTTGATGTGACGGACGGTTTCGGTGCTGGTGGATTTTCTCTTGAAACCGCTAAAAGCAAAACTTTCAAAGTAAATTACAGACTTTTCAGTAAAGACGAACTGGAGCACCTGGAGGACACCATTCTTTATCATCAGTATATGATTCAGAAAAAAGAGAATTCGCAAAAAATTTAAATTAGAATAAAAGATATACCCGGCAAATATTATTTTTAAAAGCTGTTAATTTTTTGATTGACAGCTTTATTATTCATATTTTTTACTAATTTCATTATCAATTAAATATTCAATTATGGAAACAAAAACTACTCTTTTCAAAAAACAAGATTACCTTCCCAAAGCCCTTTCTTTGCGGCTTCTGAACAAACGTATATCTTCCGTTGTCATAGGATTTATGATGATGGCCGGATATACTACCACCAAGGCACAAACAGCTTTGGTAATACCCGATTCCAATGAAGGCAGTGCATTCATCGGTCCTTATGGAAATGCCGCTAGACAGTTACAGATGATTATCGATGATACGCTCCTTACTTCCCTCGTCGGAAAAAACCTTACCTCCATTTCCTTCAGGCTGCCGGCAAGTACAGCTACCAGTTGGCCACCGAACAATTTGACGATGAATGCATTTGATATTTATCTGAGTGAGAGTGTTGAACCGTCGGAGCGACAGCTTAATTTTGCCGCTAATGTGGTAGGTACACAAACGCAGGTACGCTCCGGAAGTTTACAGATTCCGGCAGGTGCGCTAACTGTAGGTTCCAATCCAAATAATTTCAGTTTTAAGATTATTTTTACAAGTGCATGGCAGTATAACGGTGGCAACCTCCTGATAGAAGTCCGACACAGCGGAACCGGAATTTCTTCAAGAAGTGTTCAGGCAGCTTCTACAAGTTCGGCGGGTTACGGGACTTTATACTCAGCACTGTGGCAATCTACAGGCGACGTTTTACAGGGCAACTTTACACAGGTAGAAATTACTGCAGATGGTCCGTTAGGTACAAATTCAGTGAAAATTGGCGCAGCTGCAACTATTTACCCAAATCCTGTAAAAGACATGCTGTTTATAAAATCTGGTCAGGAATTTATTTCTTATTCTGTTTATAATATGGCCGGACAAAGGGTTGCATCAGATAAAATGACCGGAAAGAGCATCAATCTTTCGCGCCTGCCAGTGGGTTCTTATGTTCTGAAACTTACGGACAAGGAAGGGAATACAGAATCTTCAAAATTTATGAAAAATTAAAATCTGCTCACCCCGAATTCTGAGGCATAACGTGATATGTAATCATTTTAATAAAAGACATTTCTCTCGAAGTGTCTTTTATTTTACACTTTCAGAAATTTAGTGTTCCTTAAAAGTCCGTTTGTGGCGAAAGGCTAACGAAGATTAAAGACTAAAAAAATTATATATTAACATACCATCACAATAATGATGGGTCTTTATCGGATCATCGCTTTGGCTTCTTCCCAAAGTTTATCCATTTCCTCCAGCGAGAGGTCTTCCAGTTTTAAATTTTTATCCGAAGCCAGCTGCTCCATCTTCTGGAAGCGGGAAATAAACTTGATATTGGTTCTTTCCAGTGCTGAGTCTGGATTGATGCCTGAAATTCTGGCATAATTTATCAAAGAAAAGAAAACATCTCCCAGCTCCTGCTCTTTTTTATCGGGATCGGTTTCAGCGTGAAACTCCGCCAGTTCCTCATCCACTTTTTTCCAGGCATCTTCAGCACTGGCAAATTCGAACCCGATTCCTTTTACTTTGTCCTGTATTCTGTAGGCTTTCACAATACTTGGTGTTCCTTTAGTGACTCCGGAAAGGACTGATTTGTTTCCTTCCTTTAGTTTGAGCTTTTCCCAATTCTGCTTTACTTCCTCTTCATCCTGAACCTCCACATCACC
>NZ_DAMBHK010000039.1:14663-18195 GCF_032060305.1 Kaistella sp.
CATTTTTCCCGAAGGTCGTCCATGATGTCGAGGAGCTTAGAAAAGGCTTCAAGTTTCTGTTGTTTGGTATTCATTTGATGGGTGATATTTGATGCTGGATGCTAGATGTTGGATGATGGATGATGGATGTTTGGTACCGAATTACAAATTTACTTCATTTATGCAAAAAACCTTGCCGGTAAAGACAAGGTTTTCATTTCATTTCCTATGGTTTATCCCATTTTTCTGTGGGTACTTTTGGGTGCACTTTTCGCAGAAGAAGTAGAAGCTTTTACTTTAGGAGCAGCGACTTTTTCAGTTTTTGGCGCTGTTTTTTTCGCTGTTTTTTTCTCAGTAACCTCCGCAGGCTGATCTTCAGTTTTTTCCTCAGCAGGAACTTCTGCTTTTACGAAGCTTTCAGGGGTGATGTATCCTGCTTTGCTCAGGATATTATACCACTGTGCCAGTTTTTTGATATCTGAAACATATACCCTTTCGGTATCGTAATCTGGCAGCGACTGGGCCATGAAATCTCTCAGTTCCGCATCCGAAGACTTGTGAGAAATTGCTTCTTTATAATCGTAGTTTTTCGCAACATTTTCGAACACTTCAAATAAAGGAACTTCTTTATCAAAGGTGAACATCGCGATATTATCGAGCAGACTTACCTGAGAAGTATTGCCGATGCTCACTTTCTTCTTGGAAACCACATCCTCGATAATGAAACCGTTTTTCAACTGCGAAATCAGTTTGTAAAGCCCCGGCTTACCGGAAATTGAGATTATTTTTTCTAACTGCATTTTTCTTATTTTTTATATTTTTAGTTCGTTCTTTTATTTCGGAAACCGCATTTTGTAGTTTACCGCCACATCGCCATGAGAAATTTTTACCAGCTTCCCTTTTACCAGTTTTTTCTTCAGTGAGCTGAGATGGTCTGTAAAAAGTATGCCTTCAATATGATCGTATTCATGCTGAATGACACGCGCTCTCATGTCGGAGAACGTGTCGGTATGTTTAACGAAATATTCGTCATAATATTCGATCACGATGGTTTCTTTGCGTTTAACATCTTCGCGGATATCGGGGATTGAAAGACAGCCTTCGTTGAACTTCCATTCTTCACCGGATTCTTCAAGAATCCTGGCGTTGATGAAGACTTTTTTGAAGTCTTTCAGTTCATCAGCGATATCGGCGTAATCTTCGTCTTCAGCAAGGGGCGAAAGATCTGCGATAAAAAGGCGGATATCGAGACCGATCTGCGGAGCTGCCAACCCGATACCATGCGCAGATTCCATGGTTTCGAACATATTACTGATCAGTTCGTTAAGCCCCGGATAATCTTTGTCGATCTCGTGACAGTGTTTCCTTAAAACCGCATCGCCAAATGCACGTATAGGTAATATCATTTTTGTTTCTGTTCTAAAAAATTCTGTAAAATAAGGGTGGCACTTACTTTATCAACCAACCCCTTTTCTTCTCTTTTCTTTTTTCCCTTGCCGCTTTGCGAGATATAGAAAGAGGCCATTTTCGAGGTAAAACGCTCATCAAAACGGTACACTTCAATCTCCGGAAACTGCAGTTTAAATTTCTCAATAAACCCTGAAATTTCCTGCTCTATTTCCGAAAGGTTTCCCTTCAAATCTGTGGGAAGCCCTACTACAATTGCCTCTACCCTATTTTCGGCAAAATAACCGGTAAGAAACGGAAAAAGTTCTACGGTTTCTAAGGTCTGCAAACCGCTGGCAATAATCTGCAGCTCATCGGTCACCGCAATGCCACAGCGTTTTTTGCCATAATCTACCGCCATAATTTTCCCCATAGTCTGCAAATTTACAAATATTTGTCTTTGCTCACAAAATTTAAAAAAAGGTGACATTTATCAATCTGAAATCCGGGACCTTTAATCTTAATCTGCCTAACTTTATTTATTATTTTAATCTAAAAACACTTTGCTGATGAAAGCTTTAGTATTTAATGGACCCGGACAAAAATCGCTGGTCGACTGTCCGATGCCGGTGATTAAAGAATCAACCGATGTGATTGTAAAAATGGTAAAATCTACCATTTGCGGAACCGACCTGCATATCCTGAAAGGAGATGTGCCGGCTGTAACTCCGGGAAGGATTCTGGGACACGAAGGAATGGGTATTGTGGAAGAAGTGGGCGAAGCGGTAAGAAACTTTAAGAAAGGCGACAAAGTCCTTATTTCCTGTATCACCTCCTGCGGAAAATGCGATAACTGTAAAAAACAGCTCTATGCACACTGTTCGGATGGCGGCTGGATTCTGGGACACCTTATCGACGGAACCCAGGCAGAATATGTCCGAATTCCGCATGGCGACAACTCGCTTTATCATTTGAAAGATGATGTGAACGAAGAGGCTGCCGTAATGCTGAGCGATATATTACCAACAGGATTCGAAATTGGGGTACTGAACGGAACCGTGAAACCAGGAGATACGGTTGCCATCGTAGGTGCCGGACCTATCGGATTTGCCGCACTGCTTACCGCACAGTTTTTTGCCCCTGCCAAAATCATTATGATCGATCTTGACCAGGAAAGGCTTGAAGTCTCTAAAAACTTCGGAGCCACCGATATCGTAAACAGCGGTACTGAAAACGCGGTGGAAGCAGTAAAAAGAATTGTGGGCGAAGCAGGCGTAGATGTTGCGATAGAAGCAGTGGGAATTCCTGCTACGTTCGATATCTGCCAAAAGCTGCTGAAACCCGGCGGTCACCTCGCCAATGTGGGTGTACACGGCAAACCGGTAGAACTGCATATTGAGGAACTCTGGATCAGAAACGTCACCATTACCATGGGCCTGGTCTGCACCAGCACTACCAGCATGCTCCTGAAAAATGTTGAAAGCAAGAAACTGCAGCCCGAGAAACTGGTTTCGCACCGCTTCGATTTCAGTGATATGATCAATGCGTATGAAGTATTCGGTAATGCCGCGAAAGAGAAAGTCCTGAAAGTAATTATTAACTTCAACTGACCGTAATTTTTTAATAATCAGGAAGAGAAGCTCACAACTTCTCTTTTTTTTAACTAATTTTATTTCCCCAAAATACAGCGCAATATGAAAACACTAATTCTTGTTCGCCATGCCAAAAGCGACTGGCCGGAAAATACGGATGATTTTGACAGACCCCTTGCCGAAAGCGGTTTACAGGACGCCGTAAAGATGTCGAACTTTTTGAGGAATCAAAACATCGCCATTGATAAGATGGTCTCCAGCCCCGCACTGCGCGCCCTGAATACGTGTGAAATCTTCCATAAAACCTATCCGGTAGCGATGGAAACCAACCCCAAACTTTATAACGCCAACGAAAACAATTTCGAATCTGTGATTTATGAACTGACGGACGAGGTGAAGTCGGTGGCAATGTTCTCTCACAACAACGGCATTTCTAATTTTGCCAATATGATGAGCGGGGATATTTTTGCGTTCCCTACCTGCGGAGTGGCAGGTTTTCAGGTTGACTGTGAGTCGTGGGCAGATTTTGAGGGTGCAAAAAAGAAGTTGCTGTTTTTTTATGAACCGAAGAAGAT
>NZ_DAMBHK010000039.1:18295-20981 GCF_032060305.1 Kaistella sp.
ATTATTGCTGTTTCTAATTACTTGGTGCGCTGCAAATCGAGATCTTCGAAATCGAAACTGAAATCCGTAATATCGGAGATGGGTTTCATCTTTGCAGAGGTGGCTTTTCCGGTTTCATCGTAGGTGAAGATTACGAAGGCATCAGCATCGTAGCTTCTGTCGTCCCATTTTGCGATGAAGGTATTGTGGGTGTACGGCAACAGTTCGCCTTTCAGTCGCGGGGAGTTTTTAGCCTGGATACGGTAGGTTTTTCCCTGCTGGGAGATGGTTACGTCACCAAACCAGGCATCGGTGTAGGTGCCTACAAACTGTTCCGGTTTTGGGTGCTGGCTTTTCTCTTTTTTAAAGGCTTCGGATTTGGCAAAGATTTCTTTCTTTCCTTTTTCGAAATCGGCATTCATTTTTGCCATCCGGTCGCCGTAGGTTTTCAGCCAGTTGCGGTCTTCAATGCCGAGGTAGGCATCTCTAATGGTGTTGGTTACCGTGCTGAAAGCTGCCCCACTCTGCTGGTTGGTGAGTACAATGATGCCGAGTTTCATGTCGGGAATCAGCGTGAACTGGGTTACGGTACCGATCAATCCGCCGGTGTGGTACACCTGTTTGTGGCCTTTAACATCGGTAAGGAACCAGCCCAGCCCATAACCACCGAAATTGGAATCGTAGGCGTTTTTTAAAGCTACAGGTGTGGCGATCTGCAGGTTCCAGAGCTGCTGGATCTGTTTATCGGAGACGAGTTTTTTACCGTCTTTGGTGGTGAACCCGTTCATAAGGAAATCTGCCCATATCCCCATATCGGTAATGTTACTGATAATACCTCCCGCGGCATCCGCAGTCTCATTCCAGTCGTGTGGAACCTGAATCACTTTACCGTCAACAGGGGCGTGTGCATCGATGATATTTTTTACGCCAGCGGCTTTCGCACGGTTATAATTGCCGAAACTCGATTTCATGCCTACGGGTTTCAGGATCCGCTGCTCGATAAATTCAGCCCAGGAAAGTCCGGACACTCTTTTAATAACTTCGCCTGCAACAATGAACATGATGTTATTATAATCCATGGTATTGCGGAAAGAATGTTCGGGCTTCAGATAGCGCACGTTGTGGATGATGTCGTTCACCGTAAGATTACCGCCTTCAGGAAAGAACATCAGATCTCCCTGTCCAAGGCCGAGACCGGCTCTGTGGGTAATTAAATCTTTAATGGTAATCTCCTGGGTCACATAAGGATCGTACATGCGGAATTCAGGAAGGAACTTCGTGACTTTATCATCGAAATTCAGCTTACCTTCATCAGCAAGGATGGCCAGGGCAGTTCCGGTAAATCCTTTAGAATTTGAAGCGATTCCCACGAGGGTGTTTTCGTCCATTTTTTGGTTCGCTGTAAGGGAATTCACGCCAAAACCTTTGGCATACACCATTTTTCCGTCTTTAATGATGCCGACGGACATTCCGGGAACATCAAATGTTTTAAGGGTATTCTGAATCAGTTCATCGAGTTTTTTTTCTTCGATCTGGCCGAAAGCCATTAAAGAAACAAGGATGAATAACAGGGAAAAGTTACGTTTCATTATCGGAATTTTTAATTGTCACGAAGATATAAATTTTTTAACAGGCGCGCTATACACCGGCTACAGGTGGTGAATAAATCAGGAAGCCTGCATTACAGTTTTGTGGTTCGCACCCGTACTGTTCGGGGTTGGTTCAGGACTTCTTCGGAAAAAAGGGGTTATTTCCGAAGGAGATACGAATAAGACCTGAAGCATTCAGCACGAAGACCTTAAGGAGACCTTAAGCATCCTGCAGGGAGGTACGGCGCAAGTATGCGGCAACTACGGCTCAACCTCGGGGAAATGCTTATGGAAGGGATTTAAGAAGAATTTAATTGGTGAAAAACAGGGATTTCAGGATGAAACAAACGTTCATAATCACCTGTTTACCAAAACTTTGTAAATATAGGGAAAAATAAGGAAACACCGTATTATATGCCTTATTATTTATATATTTGAGATGAGTACATTTCTAAAGCAACAGCATGGGCAAAGTGAATTCGATATTTAAAGTGAGCGGAAAACTTGGCGATTATGTTTTCTACGAGCTGAACGGGAAGCAGGTTGTGCGCAAGGCCGCCGGTAAAAAACGGGGCCCGAAATCGGAGGCTCAGAAAAAGAACGAGGTTCAGAACACCGAATTTGCAAAGGCCTCATCGGCCGGAAAATTTCTGCGTGCCGCCTTGGCAGAGGAATGCAGGCGCATGAATGACCGCTACCTGTACCGGAAGGTAAACAAACTGATGCTGGAGCTGAAGGCTGCGGATGGTGCCGAAAAGGGCCAGCGCATCCCCGCAGGAGGATTGGGTACTCCCGAAGGCCGCGCAATACTGCGGGATTTCCGCTTTCATAAAAAGTACGGGCATTTTCCCAAACTGAACAGTGCGGTGAGGCAGAGAGGAAAGGCCGTGCTTCACCTCTCCCCTTCCCGCCAGCCGGTTGAAGGCATTACGGAGCTTCAGATTAATCTTGACAACGGAGATTTCCGAAGACAGGTGCACGCCGCGCCGGAAATAAGCGCACAGAACCGCGCGGAAGTGCCACTCGGTTTCCGGCGCAGAAAGGGTTACCGTGATTTGTTGTTTATTTGGGGCGAAGGGTTTCTGCAGGGGGTTGTTGTAGCTGAGGAGTAAGTATTA
>NZ_DAMBHK010000040.1:0-2799 GCF_032060305.1 Kaistella sp.
GCCGAAAAATTAGGTTTAGATAATGATCTGAATGCAAGAATGCAGTTGGATGGATCACTGGTAAACCTTACTATAAACGGTGTTACTATTAAAGACGTACCTGTTTTTGTACAGCCTGGTCAGGCAGAGGGTTCTATGGGACTTGCGCTGGGTTACGGTAAAAAAGATTCAGGTAAAGTAGCAGAAACAGGAGTAAATGCATATCCTTTATTCGACGGTTCAAATTCAGTTTTATCGAATGTAAAAATCGAAAAAACTGGTGGTGATCATGAGTTTGCCGGAATGCAGCTTCAGAATACCTTAATGGGTCGTTACGATATCGCGAGAGAAGTTCCTTTGGATACGTTCCTTAATGTGAAATTTGATGACGAAAAATTAGGCTGGAACAAACCTTTGGAATACCATACCATTGGAGGAGCTTTACCGGCAGGTAAAGTAGATCTTTGGGATTCATTTGATGATACCGATGGGCCACACTTTAACCTTTCTGTTGACCTGAATTCATGTACCGGATGTGGTGCCTGTATCATTGCCTGTCAGGCAGAAAACAACGTTCCGGTCGTAGGTAAAGAAGAAGTAAGAATGTCGCGGGATATGTATTGGTTGAGAATCGACCGCTATTATTCTACCAACGTTCCTGCAGAAATGGATAAGAACAAAGACAGCAAACTTTCTCAGGAAGAAGCAGTTTCTGCAGATCTTGATGTACCGGGAATGTATGGTCACGCTTTCGATAAGGACAGCGGTATTCTTAACCATCCTGCGGATAACCCCGATGTAATCTTCCAGCCAGTAATGTGTCAGCACTGTAACCACGCACCTTGTGAAACTGTTTGTCCGGTTGCGGCCACATCGCACGGTAAGCAGGGGCAAAACCAAATGGCTTACAACAGATGTATCGGTACAAGATACTGTGCGAACAACTGTCCGTATAAAGTAAGAAGATTCAACTGGTTTACGTATAACCTTAACGATAAATTTGACTTCAATCAGAATAATGATTTAGGAAGAATGGTGCTGAATCCTGATGTTGTTGTAAGAACAAGAGGGGTGATGGAGAAATGTTCAATGTGTATTCAGATGACACAGAAAACAATTCTGGAAGCGAAGAAAGAAGGTAGAACAGTAAAAGACGGAGAATTCTCTACAGCTTGTGTGAATGCATGTTCTACAGGAGCTATGAAGTTTGGTGATATGAACGACAAAACTTCTGAAGTAAGAGCTTTATACAGCTCTAACAGAAGATATACGTTGCTTGAGGAGATTGGTACAAAACCAAACGTTTTCTACCACACCAAAGTGAGAAACAGAAAAGAACAAAATGTTTAAATAATAAATAGGTAAAAAATGTCAGGACATTACGAAGCTCCGATAAGGGAACCTTTAATTATTGGTCATAAGACTTATCACGATATCACAGAAGATATCGCAAGACCTATCGAGGAACGCGCAGGAAAATTATGGTGGGTTTCCTTTTGGATAGCTTTAACACTATTCATCTACGGATTTGGCTGTATCGCGTACACCATTGGTACCGGTATCGGTGCCTGGGGACTTAACAGAACCAACAACTGGGGATGGGATATTACCAACTTTGTTTGGTGGGTAGGTATCGGTCACGCCGGAACCTTAATTTCTGCAGTTCTCCTTTTATTTAGACAAAGATGGAGAATGTCGGTAAACCGCTCCGCAGAAGCAATGACGATCTTCGCCGTTGTGCAGGCAGCAATTTTCCCGGTAATTCACATGGGTAGAGTTTGGGTAGGATATTGGGTTTTCCCACTGCCAAACCAGTTCGGTTCACTTTGGACAAACTTTAACTCGCCGCTATTGTGGGACGTATTTGCAATTTCAACTTATTTTTCTGTATCAACCGTTTTCTGGTTTATGGGATTAATCCCTGACTTTGCGATGATAAGAGACCGTGCAAAAACCCCTTGGACCAAAAGAATTTATACATTCCTGGCTTTCGGTTGGGGTGGTAAAGCAAAACACTGGCAAAGATTCGAGGAATTATCACTCGTTTTGGCAGGTTTGGCAACACCGCTTGTATTCTCGGTACACACCACCGTATCCTTTGACTTTGCTACATCGGTAATTAAAGGTTGGCACTCAACCATTTATCCTCCGTACTTCGTTGCGGGAGCAATTTTCTCCGGATTTGCAATGGTACAAACCCTCTTGCTTGTTGCAAGAAAAGTAGCACACTTAGAGGATTATATTACCATGTACCATATTGAGATTATGAACATCGTAATCGTTGTAACAGGTGGTATGGTAACTGTAGCCTACGCATGTGAATATTTCATCGCATGGTACTCCGGTTCAAGATACGAAGATTTCGTTTATCTGTCTCCGGGTGCAGCAACAGGACCTTACTGGTGGGCTTTCTGGGCGTTGATTATCTGTAACTTGGTTATTCCTGCTTTGTTCTGGTTCAAAAAAATCCGTACAAACATTATGGCTACATTTATTATCGCCTTGATCATCAACATCGGGATGTGGTTTGAAAGATTCGATATTATCGTAATCAATATCTCAAGAGATTACTTACCAAGTTCATGGACGATGTTTAAGCCGACAATTATCGACGTAGGAGTATTTCTCGGAACAATAGGCTTCTTCGGAGTGTTATTTTTACTCTACGCCAGAACTTTCCCTGTAATTGCTCAGGCGGAATTGAAGACTATTTTGAAAATCTCAGGTGAAACTTATAAAGCAAAAGAAGAAGAAGATGAGCACCACTAAAAAAGTTTACGGTATTTATGCCGATGATGACGATTTATTGAACGGCGTACA
>NZ_DAMBHK010000040.1:2899-7406 GCF_032060305.1 Kaistella sp.
GATGATGTAGAATCTGTAAAACAAATCCTGATAGATACCGGTGTAGAAGAAATTACGGTAAAAGATGCTTAGAATGAAACCCTGTTAAACGGTTCCATTTGATTATAAAAACAATAAAATTGTCCAAATGACAAAGAATATATTTAAAATTACAGCCATCTTAGGATTTGCAGCAATTTCATTAAGTTCTTGCAGCAAAGAAAATCCACCATTGGTTTATTTTCCTGATATGTACTTTCCGGTAGCATATGATCCTTTAATGAAAGCTAAAGATGCATATTCAGACCACGAAAATGAAATCCCTGCTTTTGTTAAAAATAACGGTGCTACAGGATTAAGTCCTGTAAATGGTACTGTTGCACAAAATAAGGATGGTGTTGCAGATGAAGCAATGAATACTGCCATGACGCCCGATCAGTACAACGGAGGTTATGATGCATCTAAATTGGTTACGGTTTCTCCATTAAATCCTGCAAATCAGGCAAAAGATATTGAAAGAGGAAAGCTTTTATATAACCAGGCTTGTGCAGCATGCCACGGTACCGGCGGAGACGGGCAGGGACCAATTGTTGCCAGCGGTGCTTATGTTGGGGTTCCTAATTATGCTGACAGACAGGTTACCGTAGGATCAGTTCATTACGTAATAACCAATGGTAGAAATGCGATGGGTTCTTACGCAGGACAATTGAAACCTGGTGACCGGTGGAGAGTTGCAATGTATGTAATGAATGCCTTCAAAGGTGGAATTGCTCCAGCAGCTCCTGCTGATGCAGCACCTGCGACTGATGCTGCTGCTGCAGCTTCTGCGAGTGTAACAACTAGTCCTATTAAATAAAAAGAATTAAAAAATGTATAGTTTTTCACCTAAATTAAGATTATATTCAATCATATTTATCGTTCTGGGATTAGTGCTTTTTGGAGTAGGTTACTTTATGAATCACGGTATCGATGATGAAAGAATTGAACATATGATGGAGGCCGTTCATGCCGGCGGTAATCATGCTCCTACCCATTCAAGTGAAATGGTGGGGCCTCAGGATCATCAAGCCCATATGGACCATGCAAAACTGCAGATTCATAACCAACCTTTGGCAGCAATTCACACCGTTGCGGTATTTTTGTTCGCGCTGAGCTGTTGTGCATTGTTTTTCTATTCTATTCAGAATGCCGCGCATGCAGGCTGGTCAATCATTATTTTAAGAGTAATGGAAGCTATCGCATCTTTTATACCTTATGCCGGTGCGATTCTTATTATCATCATGCTGTTGAATGCCAGCCATCAGGGACATCTTTTCCACTGGATGGATCCGGAATTAACAACCCCTGGTGACGCACATTTCGATCCTATCCTTTATGAGAAGAAAATATTCTTAAATATTCCTTTCTATGCTTTCAGAACCGTACTTTACGTAGTGGGTGCGTCGTTCTTCGCATGGAAACTTAAAACACTTTCCAAGAAAGTTGATGAAACTAAAGACAGAAAAGTTTATGCATCTTACTATAACTGGAGTATCGGATACATCGCTTTCTTCGGTTTTGCATCTGCAGCCTGGGCTTGGGATTGGTTAATGTCAATTGACCCTCACTGGTATTCTACCATGTACATTTGGTATGCGATGGTAAGTACATTGGCTTCTGCGGTTGCAGCGATCATTCTGATCAGTGTATATCTGAAGAAAAAAGGTGTTTTACCGCAGTTCAATGATAATCACCTGCATGATTTAGGAGTGTTTCTTTTCGCTACAAGTATGCTTTGGTCTTACACATGGTTCTGTCAGTTTATGCTTTACTGGTATGCAAACGTACCGGAAGAGGTTAACTATTTCTTCGGAAGGTTTAAATACTATGGACCAACGTTCCTGCCAATGCTTATTCTAAACTTCCTTATTCCATTATTGGTATTGGTAAGTTCAAGCATTAAGAGAAACTATACCGTAGTAACTACCGTTGCAGTTATTGTACTTGTAGGTCACTGGCTCGATTATTTCAATATGGTGATGCCGGGAACGGTAGGACCTTACTGGAAGACACCGGAAGTATTTATCCTTAATTTAGGCTCCGTGTTGTTTGGCGTTGGTTTGTTTGTATTTGTGGTTTTAACTGCACTTTCAAAACTGAAATTAATTCCGGAAGGCAACCCTTACGTGAAAGAATCAAAAATTTACGAATACCCGTTCTAATTTTCTATAGATCGTTCAATAAAAAAATCCCGGCTTTGTGTCGGGATTTTTGTTAAATTTGTATCTAAACCTCATCTTATGAAGCATTTTTTTCTAATTATATTTTGTTCTTTTTTACTTGTTGCATGTAAGAAAGACAAAGTTGATGCAAGCACCACCAAGTCATTACAGTCAAGTATCAACGATATGGCTTCCAGTCTTAATACACTGCAGCAGGTAAAATTCAATGAAGCCTTGTATATTCTCAAGACTTTTGGAGTTGAAGCAGATGGCGATGTCAACGAACTGAATGCTTTGGGTAAGTTAATTAACGGAATGAAAGTTCCCGGCATTTTTGCTCTCGCAGACAAAGTTGCGCAGGAAAATGGGATCGAATGGACCAGCACAGGCCCACCGTCTTTAGGTGAAATGAATATTTTCGGAAACGAGGAAGCAAAAGAATCTGATCCTAATGATATTACAGCAAACTCATTAAGTGTCACTACGAAACCGCTTGCAGTCGACAGTATTTTAGGACCAAAGTCGATACAGATTGTTCCAAGACTTGTTGATGCTACCGGAAATCCTATTGTTTTCACCGGCGCTGCATTAGAAACGGTAATGGAAGTTTTCAGTAATGGCACCCGAATTTTAACCGCTAAGAATCTTATGCAGGACAACAACTTCAAAGGCTTTAATTTAAGATTTGCGTCCCTGCCTGCAGAGAAAATCAGCGATAACAAGATTGACATTACAGTTTCCGTGAAGACTACAAAGAAAACATATAAAATGTCTAAAATCGGAGTTCCGGTAAATCCTAAAACTTTGCTTTCTCCGCAGGGTAATCCAGCAGAGAATCCAGCAAATCCAAACACCGATATTCCGGTCATAAATCCTACCGATGTTGCTACTGGCACAGAAATTCAGCCGGCTGCGCCTTCAGGAGATCCTAAAACCAGCGTTACCCGTTTTCTGAATAATCTTGGAAGCCAAAACTTGAGAGGAGCCTACGATACTTCCGATAATCCTAACTGGGGATCATATGAAACATTCTCGAATCCGACCTCTGGGTTTGGCGGAGTGAAAAACATCAATGTTAAAAATATTACCACTCAAAGTTCGAGTACAAACTCAGCCAGTGTAAATGCAACGTATGATGTAACTGATAAAAGTGGAAAAACAACTGCGCTGCAGGTAACTTTTGGGTTGAAAAATGTAAATGGAGAATGGAAGATTTCAAGTTATAAGATCAATTAAAATGAAAAATGCCCAGCTGATTCTCGATTTAGAGAATACCATTGAAAATATTCCTGATTTTCCAAAACCTGGAATTCAGTTCAAAGATATAACACCGATTTTTCTTAATCCAAAACTCTACGAAGATGTAATTGCTGATCTCGCGAATTTCAGTCGCGGTAAAGTAGATGCAGTTTGTGGGATCGAAAGTCGCGGGTATCTCTTCGGTATCGCTGTTGCAGTTGCCCTCGAAGTTCCTTTTGTACTCATTCGTAAAGCAGGCAAACTTCCACCGCCTTTTGTCGGCGTGAAATACGATTTAGAATACGGTTCAGCAGAAATTGAAATGCGCACCGGGCAAATTAAACCGGGACAGCGAATTCTTATTCACGACGATCTGCTCGCTACCGGCGGTACAACTGAAGCCGCTGCAAGACTGGTAGAAAAACAGGGTGCAACAGTTTCGCAGTTCAGCTTTTTAATTGGTTTGAAAGATCTTCACGGAGAAGACAGATTAAAGCAGTTCGAAGCAGATGTTTATACAATTCTGGATTATTAAACCTTTTAAAATCCCCTATTTTAACAACAAAAACTTAGCTGTTTGGCTGTAATTTTAAAGCCGAAATGTTTTTTCAGGCTTTATTTTGTAAATCGTTCAAAAACAGTTAAATTTGCACTTCAATTTTTTAATTTATTATGGCAAAACATAAAACGCACACCGACAAAAGAGAGATGGAAGGGAAGGAAACCGTAGAAGTTTTCAAGGATTTAGACAGAGGTGCACTGGATACCGAAAGATTTTTGGAGAAGCATGCTAAAACTTTAGTTACTGTTTTTGTGGCTTTGGTAGCGTTGGTTCTGGGATATTTCGCATATGAGCAGTTTTATGTAGGCCCAAGAAATGAAGAGGCAACGATGAGCTATCTTGCTGCCCAGAAAAATTTAGCAGATGGTAAAGAGGATTTGGCTTTAGGAGGAAAAACCGCTGCAAATCCTGGTTATTTGGGAACTTATAAAGAATATTCAGGAACCAAGGTTGGTAAACTTTCTGCTTATAATGCAGGTCTTCTGAAATTCAAAGAAGGGAAATATCAGGAAGCTTACGATCTGTT
>NZ_DAMBHK010000040.1:7506-14262 GCF_032060305.1 Kaistella sp.
TACTAAAAAATATAAAATGGCAACTGTAAATCTTTCAGATTACAAACCATTGAAAATTGATGATGCCGGTTCTTTTAGAATTGGCATTGTTGTTTCTGAATGGAATGATTTTGTAACCCACAACCTTCGCGACGGTGCTTTGGAAGTACTGAAAACCGAAGGCGTAAAAGATGAGAATATTAAAGTTTTCAGCGTTCCCGGCGCATTCGAACTTAATTATGCTTCCATGCAACTTTGTAAGGAAAGGAAATTTGATGCTGTAATTGCGATAGGATGTGTAATCCGTGGCGAAACTCCGCATTTTGATTATGTCTGTTCCGCAGTGGCACAGGGAATCAAGGACTGCAATATCTTAACAGACGTTCCAACGATATTCTGTTTGCTTACGGATGATAATAAAGAACAGTCGATTGCAAGAAGTGGCGGAAGCCTCGGAAATAAAGGCGTGGAAGCCGCGGTAACCGCTCTGCAGATGATCGATTTCAAGAAGAAACTTTCTGAGAAAAAAGGCAGTATCGGGTTCGGGAATTAATATTTTTTACAATAGGCCAGCAAATTTGTTCTGCCTTATAAAATCATTTACAATGAATCTCGAAAAAATAAAACCATTTCTTTGGCTCGGAGTATTTTACCTCCTGGTTTCACTATTACTTAGGGTTGTTTTTATTTTTCATCCCATTACCAATGCGGGATTGGAGGTGTTTGAAAGTTTGCAGATCCTTTTTGTCGGGCTGCTTGCTGATGTTTTTGTTTTTATTTTGGCGAGCAGTTTTCTTGCGCTATATTTTCTTTTTTTGTCCAATTCAAAGTACAAAAAACCCTACGGTTATATTATTTTTGGGCTTTTAGTAGCAGCGCTAATTTACACGGCTTTTGTACCTGGTAACATTTTTAAGCAGTATGGCGGTTCTTTTCCAGAAATTGCGACCGCATTCGTTGGGTTGAAGACCTTGCTTTTCGGGCTGATGCTTTTTCTACCTACACAAAGGATCAGGATTCGGAATATTCTTTATTTCATCACCCTTTTTCTCTATGTTTTACTCATTATTTTCAATGCGGTAAGCGAATATTTTTTCTGGAATGAATTCGGTGTCCGCTACAATTTCATTGCGGTTGATTATTTAATTTATACCAACGAGGTTATCGGAAATATTATGGAAAGTTATCCGGTTATGCCTTTGTTTTCGGTAATTATACTGCTCACAACCGCAGTGACGTGCATCATTTTCAGGAAAACAAAGAATGAACTTCTGGCACTTCCGGATTTCAGACAGAAACTCATGCTTCTGGGAACTTTTCTGCTTTTATGCGTATTGAGTTTATTTGCCCTTCCGAAACTGGATGCTGTTAAAACCAATAACACTTTTGCGCAGGAGATTCAGGCAAACGGATTCCCGAAATTTTATCATGCTTTTACTCATAACGAACTCGATTATTTTCAGTTTTACCCAACTTTAATACAATCGGTTGCTGAGGAACATTTTCTGAAGCAGTTTCAGCCGCCGCAGTTGGCAAGAAAAGTTATTTCAGGAAATCCGGAGTTGAAGAAGAACGTAGTCTTAATTTCCATCGAAAGTCTTTCTGCTGATTTTCTTGCCCATTACGGAAATTCTCAGAAAATTACTCCGTTTCTCGATAGTCTTGCAGAGAAGTCGCTGATGTTTACCAATCTGTATGCAACCGGTAACAGAACGGTGCGTGGTCTTGAAGCTTTAACCTTGTGTATTCCGCCAACAGCCGGAGAAAGTATTATTAAAAGAGAAAATAACAAGAATAAATTCACCACCGGTAGTGTTTTTAAATCAAAAGGATATGAGGTGAAGTTTCTGTATGGCGGTTACAGCTATTTCGATAATATGGAGGATTTCTATAAAGGAAACGGTTACGATATCGTGGACAGAAACAGCTTTAAACCTTCAGAAATTACTTTCGCCAATGTTTGGGGGGTGGCAGATGAAGATATGGCTGAAAAGGCTGTTGCCATAATGAATCAGGAAGGCAAATCTGGTAAACCGTTTTTTAATCACTGGATGACGGTATCCAATCACCGTCCGTTTACGTATCCGGAAGGCAGGATTAATATTCCCGGTAACGCAAAATCTCGGGAAGGTGGTGTAAAATATACCGATTATGCGCTTCGTAAATTCTTCGAAATGGCAAAGAAACAAGATTGGTATAAAAATACAGTCTTTGTAATTGTTGCTGATCACTGTGCTTCCAGTGCCGGTAAAACTGAACTTCCTGTGGACAAATACCGGATTCCCGGAATGATTTTTTCAGAAGGGTTTGTTCAGCCGCGAAAGTTCAACCAGTTGATGTCACAAATTGATGTCATGCCTACTTTATTTGGACTTTTAAATTTCAATTATACCTCTAAATTTTTGGGCCAGGATGTTTTCAAAGAAAGCTTTCAGCCGAAAGCCTACATCGCAACCTATCAGGATTTGGGTTTAATTAAGGATAATTATCTGACGGTAATTTCACCTACAAAAAAAGTACGTCAGTATTCCTTAAAGCCTCAAAAATCTGAATTACCGGCAAATTTCAAGCTATATTACGATGAAGTGCCTTTAAAAAATTCGGTACAAAACTTGATTTACGACTGTGTCTCCGTGTACCAGTCTACAAGTTTCTGGTTGCAGAAAAATCAGCTAAATAAATAAAAAAAACGTAATTTTAATCTCAAGATTAATTTAAAAATTATCAACTATGAAATGGACAAACGACAGAAGCGGAAATGTAGATGATCGGCGGGGCGCTGGTGGAGGTGGAATGATGGTGGGCGGCGGTCTCGGTACTCTTATTATCGCTGCAATTATATTCTTTCTGGGAGGTGATCCTTCTGCTATTCTGTCAAGTGGTATGGGAAGCGAAACACATCGGACCGAACAGCGTGATTTAACGCCGGATGAATTAAAAGTACGCGAGTTTGTGCAGATGATTACTTTCGAAAATGAGGAGACCTGGACAAAAGTTTTTCAGGAAAACGGAATGCAGTATGAGCCCGCAAAAGTGGTAATGTTCGAAGCGGTAACACAGTCGGGATGCGGAACAGCACAGGCTGCGATGGGTCCCTTTTATTGTCCGGCAGACCAAACCATTTATATGGACATGAGTTTCTTTAAAGAACTTCAGCAAAGATTTGGCGCACAGGTTTCAGAGTTTTCAATTGCATATGTAATGGCTCACGAAATGGGGCATCATATCCAGAATCTCTTGGGAACTTTACAGAAAACTGACCAATTGAGAAGAAGCGGAAGATATTCTGAAGCCGATATGAACAGGGTTTCTGTTGCTACAGAACTTCAGGCGGATTTTTATGCGGGTCTTTGGGCAAGACAAACAGATAACAGAGAGAAATTTTTGGAACCAGGTGATATTGAATCTGCAATTTCAGCAGCTGAAGCGGTTGGCGATGACAATATCCAGAAACGTTCACAGGGCTACGTAAATCAGGAAAGCTTTACACACGGCAGCTCAGCGCAACGTAAAGAGTGGTTTATGAAAGGTTATAACACGGGAGATATTCGCCAAGGCGATACATTTAATGCGCTGTTAAAGTGAGTTCAGGAAAATTTAAAATAAAAAATCCGCGGTGTAAATTTTACACCGCGGATTTATGTTCATGAAAACTATGTTTTTAGTTTTGATTGGCAGAATCAGCGACCGATGTTTTGGTTTGATCAACTTTATTCTGTACCTGAGAAGCAACGTCATTGGCTTTCGACTTTAAGTCGCTTCCTAATTTATTGAAATTATCTTTGGCGGTGTTAAATTTATCCTTTACCGCTTGTTTTTCTTCTGGAGTAGAGTTTTTATATTTCCAAAATGCTACTGCTCCAAGTCCAAGTAAGGCTAATAAGCCATTTCTTTTAGTGCTCATAATATTAAATTTTTAAGTTATTTGTGATATTAAGTGATATATGGATATCATTGTAAAAACTGTGCCAGTAAACCAACTTAAAGTATAAAGTTTGTTAAAATAAGTGATTGGAGGTCTTTAACTGTTTTACGCATTGAAATAACTTCCTGAATAGCATTAAAAAGATTAAAACAAAAAAACTCTGTCAGTTGACAGAGTTTTATACGTAAAGGAAAAAATCTTTATCCCAGATATGGATATTTGTAATCTTTAGGAGATACAAATGTTTCCTTAATGCTTCGTACAGAAACCCATCTCAGCAAGTTCATTTTAGAACCTGCTTTGTCATTGGTTCCCGATGCTCTGGCTCCGCCAAACGGTTGCTGACCCACAACTGCCCCGGTTGGTTTATCGTTGATATAGAAGTTTCCGGCTGCATTTTCCAAAGCTTTGTAAGCTTCATCAATGGCGTAACGGTCCTGAGAGAAAATAGATCCGGTTAAAGAATAAGGTGAAGTTTCATCAACCAATTTCAGTGTTTTCTTCCAATCCTGGTCTTCATAAACATACACCGATAAGATTGGGCCGAAAATTTCTTCACAAACCGATTCGTATTTCGGGTTTGTTGTTTCAATTACTGTAGGTTCTACAAACCAGCCTTTCGAATCATCACATTTACCACCGAAAATAATGTTTGCTTCTGCAGATTTTTCAGCACGCTCGATATATCCTTTACACTTTTCGAAGGAATTTTTGTCGATTACGGCGTTGATGAAGTTGGAAGGATCTTCCGGGCTTCCCATTTTTATTGTTTTAAGCTGAGATTCCATTACAGCTTTCACGTCATTCCAAAGTGATTTTGGAACGTAAGCTCTGGATGCTGCAGAACATTTTTGTCCCTGATATTCGAACGCACCGCGAACCAATCCTGTAGCAACCGCTTCCACATTCGCAGATGGATGTACCATAACGAAATCTTTTCCGCCAGTTTCGCCAACAATTCTTGGGTAAGTTTTATATTGGTGGATATTGTTTCCGATTTTCTTCCACATATCCTGGAAAACGGTTGTAGACCCAGTAAAATGCAAACCTGCAAAATCGGGATGTGACAACACTTTATCTGCAGTTTCTTTACCATCGGTAAAAATCATATTGATTACTCCTGCAGGCAAGCCCGCTTCTGTAAGGATATCCATAATAATTTTAGCTGAAAGAACCTGTTTGTCTGAAGGTTTCCAAACCACAACATTTCCCATCATTGCCATACATGTTGGCAGGTTACCTGCAATCGCGGTAAAGTTGAAAGGAGTTACCGCAAAGCAGAAACCTTCCAGCGGGCGGTATTCAGATCTGTTCCAAACGCCTGCATCCGAAACGGGCTGTTCACTATAGATCTCAGTCATAAACTCTACGTTATAACGAAGGAAATCGATGAATTCACACGCCGCATCAATTTCTGCCTGGTGAACGTTTTTACTTTGTCCAATCATTGTTGCCGCGTTTAAACGGTCACGGTAAGGACCTGCAACCAAATCTGCAGCTTTAAGGAAAATTGCTGCACGCTGTTCCCAACCGAGATTGTTCCATTTTTCTTTCGCTGCCAAAGCAGTATTTATTGCATCTTCAACATGCTGCATAGTTCCCCTGTAATAAAAACCAAGATTGTGCTGGTGATCCTGAGGTGAACTGATGGCAATTTTATCTTCAGATTTTACTTCTTTTCCATCGATGATCATGGGAATTTCTACCTGCTCTTTCCACATTTGTTTGTAAGTGGAAATCAGAGATTTTACTTCTGCAGAACCCGGTTCATAACTTCTTACCGGTTCGTTTACTGCAAAAGGAACTTGCGAAATAGCTTTTGACATATTTTTAATTTTTATTGATTATTTTGAGAATGTTACAAAGTTACGGGAATTGAGGCAATATGCCAAAACCGGTTTTTAGACAGCGCACTTCACAAGAATTTTATCACAGACTATTTTACTGAGAACCGTAGGAGTTTTATCAATCTTTACCGTCATCGATTTATCAAATATTTCGATTTCAAGAATCTCGATTTCTTTTCCGAGTTCGAGATTTTTGATGTTTAGATAGGTAAGAAAATCATCGTCGCTGATGGTTACTGAGGTGAAAACTACCTTTTGGTGCTTTTCGCATTCGCTCAGTTTCTTTAAATCCTGGGCAATAATGTTTCCATCTTTATCAGGAATCGGTTCGCCATGAGGATCGTACTTTGGAAAATTCAGGATTTCATCCATTTTATCAAAAAAAGTCTCGGAATGAATGTGCTCAAGTTGTTCTGCGATTTCATGTACATTTTCCCAGCCGAAATTCATCTTTTCCACGAGAAACATTTCGGTCAGGCGATGTTTCCTCACCACCAAAGCAGCCTGTTTTTTGCCGGAATCTGTTATTTTCAGTGGTTTATAACTCTCGTAACGCACCCAGTTTTTCTCAGCGAATTTCTTCATCATGTTGTTAACACTTGGCATTTTCACGTCAAGAAATTTGCTGATTTCGTTAATGGTTACGGTGTTTTCTTTATCAGCTAAATGAAAAATGGCTTTCAGATAATTTTCTTCACTAAGTGAAATCATAAGTTAGATTAAATGTATCGCAAATCTAACAAATAAAAACAAACAATAAAAAACGCACAAAAATTATGTGCGTTTCGCGATTAACATTTAAAAAAAATTACAGCTTTAACGAAAAACTAAAATTGAATTTTTCTTAAAAATTAATAAAACAATGGTTATTAGTTTTTTTTTCATCATTTGTATGTACAAAGATCAAAATAATTTTACAGTTGATAAAGGGTGTATTTACCCTTTTTTTGTTGGTGTAATCACCCATTTTTTCTACATTTAACAACCATTAAGCATACCCTAGAT
>NZ_DAMBHK010000040.1:14362-16662 GCF_032060305.1 Kaistella sp.
TTAAGAAAACAAAATGAAATATTCCTTTAAAAACGATTACTCCGAAGGTGCTCACCCCAGAATTCTGGATGCGCTTACTAAGCATAATCTTACCCAACAAAGTGGCTATGGGCTTGACGAATATTCGCTTCAGGCGGCAAAATTCATTATGGAAAAATGTGATGCGCCCAATGCAGCTGTACATTTGGTGTCGGGCGGAACACAGGCCAACCTCACGGTGATTTCTGCTTTTCTGAGGTCACATGAAAGTGTGGTTGCTGCCCAGACAGGTCATATTTTTACCAATGAATCGGGTGCAATTGAAGCAACCGGTCACAAAATTCATAGTGTGCAAACCATCGACGGAAAATTGCGTCCAGCAGACATACAAAACGTGATGGATGAACATCAGAATATTCCGCATCAGTTAAAACAGAGACTCGTTTATATCTCGAATTCCACAGAAACCGGCACTATTTATTCAAAGAAAGAGCTCCAGGAGCTGTACGAATTCTGCAAGAGCAAAAACCTGATTCTATTTATGGACGGCGCGAGGCTCGGTCATGCGCTTACCGCGGAAACCAACGATGTAACATTTGCAGAAGTTGCCAAATTTACGGATGCTTTTTATTTGGGTGGCACCAAAAACGGAGCTTTGATTGGGGAAGCAATTGTAATAAATAATCCGGCACTGCAGGATGAATTTGGATTTCATCTTAAGCAGAAAGGTGCATTACTGGCAAAAGGAAGGCTTCTGGGGATTCAGTTTCAGGAGTTGATGAGAGATAACCTGTATTTTGAGTTGGCTGATCATGCTAACCGACAGGCGATGAAGATTAAGGCTGCTTTTTCAGAAATTGGGTGCGATTTCCTTTCTGAAACGTTTACCAATCAAATTTTTCCGGTGTTAAATGCGAAACAGATTGAGCTGCTTTCAGAAAATTTCGATTTTTATATATGGAAAAAGATCAACAGTGAAAAATCTGCCATACGGTTAATTACGTCCTGGGCAACAACTGATGAAACTGTTGCCGGGTTTATAAACGAAATAAAAAAACTGAAATGAAAAAAATACTGATTCTGCCGATCGTATTATTGTCCATCGCATTAAGTGCTCAAAAAACGAAAAATGATCCTGAAATTTCAAAATATGTGAGTCAGGTTAACAGAGATTCGCTGAAGGCTCATGTCGAAAAGCTCGTTAGTTTCGGGACGCGACATACGATGAGCTCAACTACAGATCCAAAGCAGGGAATTGGAGCTGCAAGAAACTGGGTGCTTTCAAAATTCCGGAATTATGCCCGGAATGCCGATGGACGAATGGAAGTTTACCTCCAGAATCAGGATTTAAAACCGGATGGTAAAAGAATTAATAAAGACACAAATCTTGGTAATGCCATTGCGTTTTTGAAAGGTACGGATCCCAATGATAAACGGGTGATCATCATCTCCGGACATCTTGATTCCAGAGTTTCGGATGTGATGGATGCCGAAAGTTTTGCGCCCGGAGCAAATGACGATGGAAGCGGAGTTGCTGCTGTTATTGAAAGTGCGAGAGTTTTAAGCAAATCCAAATTCCCGGTTTCAATTCTTTTTGTCGCGGTAAGTGGTGAAGAGCAGGGATTGCTTGGTGCCCGAATGTTGGCTGATAAAGCAAAAGCAGAAAACTGGGATTTGGAAGCAGTTTTAAACAATGACATGATCGGTAATAACAGTTTTGATGCGGGTAATAATGCCGGGAAACCAAAACTACGGGTGTTCAGTGAAGGATTGTCAGCTTTTGAAACCGAAAAAACAGCAGCAGCGATCCGGAATTTAGGTCTGGAAAACGACGGAGCGGCCCGTCAACTTGCACGTTATGTGAAAGAAACCGGTGAAAAATACGTGAAAAACATAGATGTTAAACTCATTTACCGTAACGACAGATTTTTACGTGGCGGAGATCATACGCCTTTCGTGAACCATGGTTTTACAGCGGTGCGGTTAACAGATTATTACGAGAATTACGATCATCAACATCAGGACATCAGAACTGAAAATAATAAAAAGTATGGTGACCTTATCGAGTTCATGGATTTTGATTATCTGAAAATGAACACGGCTGTGAATGTTGCAGTTTTATCCAATCTTGCAAAGTCTGCATCAAAACCTGAAAATGTAAAAATGGACGTGAAAGAACTTTCAAATTCCACAAAACTTACTTGGGATAAACCGGTTTCGGGAAAAATTAAAGGTTATCATATTTTGATTCGGGAAACCGACCAATCTGTATGGACGGAAAGAATTTTCACTTCAGAAACTTCAATAACAATTCCTTATTC
>NZ_DAMBHK010000040.1:16762-18567 GCF_032060305.1 Kaistella sp.
GTAAGGTCTGAGAAAAGACTTACGCAGTAATTCGCACAATCCATTGCATCTGCATTCCCCAGCGGAGACATGCTGTCGGCAAAGTTGAAGAATCCGCTGATTCCCTTCACACCGGCACCAGCTTTGGTCATCACAGGAGATTGCGAAATGGTATTTACACGAACTTTTCTTTCGCCCCAATAGTAACCGAAACTTCTTGCAATACTTTCAAGATAAGATTTGTTATCGGCCATATCGCCATAATTCGGGAAGGTTCTTTGCGCAGCGATGTAAGTTAATGCCAGGATAGATCCCCATTCATTCATAATATCTTTGTCCCAGGCTGCTTTCATCACTTTGTGGAAGGAAACAGATGATACATCCCAGCCTTTTTCAAGGAAATCATAATTAAGGTCGGTATATGCTTTTCCTTTTCTAATATTCACCGACATGCCGATTGAGTGGAGGATAAAATCGATTTTACCAAATTTTTCCTGTGCATGGGCAAAAAGTTTTTCCAGGTCTTCTACAGAAGTGGCATCTGCCGGAATGACATCGGAACCTGTTTTTGCAGCAAGTTCATCAATCTCACCCATTCTCATTGCAATTGGTGCATTCGAAAGAATAAATTCTGCGCCTTCTTCATGGCATCTTTCTGCAACCTTCCAGGCGATCGACTGGTCATTCAGCGCTCCGAAAATAATTCCTTTTTTACCTTTAAGTAATCCGTATGACATAATAGTTCTATTTAATTGCAACAAATTTAGAATATTTATTGTTTAAAGCATAAAAAAAGAGAACCATTTTCACGGTTCTCCTTCCTAACTATATGAAATTGCTTAATTGGTGCTCTTGTTCCATTCTGCCTTCACATCTTCGCCTGCGTCTTTTGCATTATCCCAGGCGTCATCTGTCCAGTCTTTGGTTTTTTCCCACGCGTCAGAAACAGCATCTTTGGTATCTTCCCATGCATCAGAGATATTATCTTTTGCACGCTCCATCCATCCTTCAGCGGTTGGGGTTTCATTTCTGTCGCGCTGTTCGCGGATATAATCCTTAGCTCTGTCTGCATAATCGTTTACGGTCCACTTTGCTTTGTTAACAGCGTTTTCTGCATTGTTATAATCTTGTCTGTCCATAATAATAATTTTAAATTAATGATTTGGTGAATAATTTAATTTGATATTATGTTAAGTACCAACAATTATTCCGCTTTAGATTAATTGATGTTAAAAGTTTTATAAAGTTTTATTAAATATTTCCTTTAATTTTATCCGAATATTGAGAATACGATGGAAAAAATCCGCTGCAATTGGTGCGAAAAAGACGATTTGTACAGAGCTTATCATGATAATGAATGGGGAAAACCCGTCTATAATGATGAGACCATTTTCGAATTTCTCGTGCTTGAAAGCTTTCAGGCCGGACTTTCATGGTACACGATTCTGAAAAAGCGTGAAAATTTTAAACTTACTTTTGATGATTTTAATTATCGCAAAATTGCAGAATATACCGATGAAAAGGCAGAAGAACTGATGCAGAACCCCGGAATCATCCGTAACCGCCTGAAAATTTTGGCAACGGTGAATAACGCGAAAAGATTTTTGGAAGTTCAGAAAGAGTTCGGGACTTTCTCAGAATATATCTGGAGTTTTGTAAACGGAAAACCAATCATTAACCATCCGAAAACATTAAAAGACGTACCGGCGACAAACGAAATTTCCGATGCTTTGGCAAAAGATTTAAAGAAACGTGGTTTCAAATTTCTTGGCTCCACCGTTGTTTACGCGCACATGCAGGCAACGGGAATGGTGAATGATCATTTG
>NZ_DAMBHK010000040.1:18667-20768 GCF_032060305.1 Kaistella sp.
CCGCGTCTTCTGTTGGCAATTACAGCGTTCACGGTTAAAGCTTTATGGCCTAATAATTTTGCCAAACCATAAATTGCAGAGGTTTCCATCTCGAAATTGGTGATGCCCAGATCATTTAATGTCTCCAGGAACTTATCGTCGAGCGCTTTTAAACGGAGCTGCCTGCCTTGTGGAGCATAAAATCCGGGGAAAGTTGCAGTATTTCCGTGGTATTTGGCGTCTTTGTAATAATCGGAAATATCCTCAGCCCAATCGGAGAAATATAACATTGGCTTTATTTTTTGATAAGGGAATTTATCTAAAAAGTTCTTCGAAAATTCGTTCTCAAAATGATAATCCTGATAGAAATGAAGCAGCCCATCCAGTCCCACAACATTTTGGGTTACCAGCATGTTATCAACTTCTACATCAGGATTTACGCTGCCGCAGGTTCCTAAACGGAAAAGCTTAAGTGCTTTGTGGTCGCTTTTAAATTCTTTCTCCTTTAAATCGATATTCACCAACGCATCGAGTTCATTCATTACGATATCGATGTTTTCGGTACCAATTCCGGTGGACATTACGGTAATTCTCTCGCCACGCAAAGTTCCGGTGTGGGTGTAGAATTCTCTTTTATTTTTCTGAATTTCAATTTTGTCAAAATATTTTGACACTTTCGGTACACGGTCCGGATCGCCAACAAGAATGATTTTTTCTGCAAGGTCTTCGGGTAAAAGATTCAGGTGATAAACGCTTCCGTCTGGATTAAGAACCAGTTCGGAAGCTGCTAATTTATTAAGCATAATATTATTGTTTTAAATTAAAAAATCCTTTTAAAAAAAAGGAATTTAAAGGTACGGAGAATTTTTGGGGTAATGAAACAATGTCTGGAATTATCCGCCGACACGCTTGGTTTTATACCCCATGTCCTGAAGGATTTTCATGATTTTATCGCGGTTATCTCCCTGGATTACAATGATTCCGTCCTTTGCAGAACCGCCGATTCCCAAAGTGGTTTTTATTTTCTTAGAAATATTTTTCAGTTCGTCCTCAGTTCCTTCAAAACCTTCGATTAAGGTCACCGGCTTACCGTTTCTGCCTTTTTTTTCAAACTTGCATACAAGTGGCTCTTTCTGTAAAGACTTTACAGCTGCTTCTTCAGGCATTTCGAAATCCTGTTCTTCATGTTCCGGGAAAAGGTTTTTCAGTTGGTCGCGTAAATCCATGGAGCAAATTTAATATTTTTTGTACATCATAAAGCTATTTTCGGGCAAAGCAATCCTTAAAACCCGATGAAGATTACTAAATATTTGTTAAAACTAAAGTTTGGTTCGGTTTGTTCCGAACTAATATTTTATATTTGTGGCATAAAATACAATGAAACAGTCGCTGGAACTTAATAAAGAGATTTTTCGGGAGATGGTGAAATTCTATGGGGAGACCCTGAATATTCCACCACTCGCTGCAAAAATATACGCCTATCTTATTTTCGATTTCGAGAAAAAGGGGATTTGCTTTGATGAGTTTGTACATGTTTTCGCTGCCAGTAAAAGTTCGGTTTCTGCGAGTATTAATTTGCTTTTAAATGCCAAATTAATCAATGATTTCAACACGATAAAGGAACGAAAACGGTTTTTTCGGATCAACGAGAATTACATCAATATGCGTTTCGAAGAAATCATCAGTAAAATGAAAAAAGAAATATTGATCCTGGATCAGCTCAACGAGTTCCGTAAGAGTAAAGATCAGGAAGAATTTCAGAAATTCGAAATCTACAGAAGCTTATTAATTAAGAATATTAAAAATATTGAAGAAACCCTCCATAAAATTTAAGTATGAAAAATAAATTAATCATTATTTCCCTGTCTTTGCTATCGGTACTTTCCTGTAAAAAGACAGAGGAGAAAAAGCCTGAAGGCCCTAAAGAAGTTCCTGTTGTTGAAGTGCAGGAAAGAAATGTCACGGGATATCAGTCATTCCCAGCTTCCATTCAGGGGCGTGTTAATAATGATGTTCGTGCAAAAATTCAGGGTTATATCACACAGGTTTTGGTAGATGAGGGCCAGTATGTTACTAAAGGCCAGCCACTTTTCAGACTGGAAACCAATACGCTTAACCAATC
>NZ_DAMBHK010000041.1:0-20219 GCF_032060305.1 Kaistella sp.
CCGGGGATTTTCCAGTTGGCGATATCGCCGTTTTCTGAAACTTCCATGGCTCCAAGAATGGTGAGATCAACTTTTTTGCTGCGGATCATCCCGAAACTGAAAGCAGAATCAAAAAATGAAGCACCCGGAAGCGTTGTTATGGTTTGTTTTCCAGCATTAATTAAATCCGGATCCTCTTCGCCTTCGTAAGGAAAAGGCCCCATTCCTAAAACGCCATTTTCACTTTGGAATTCCACAGAAATATCCTGTGGAACGTAGTTTGCGACCAAAGTGGGAATTCCGATCCCGAGATTTACATAATAACGGTCTTTAACTTCCTTTGAAATTCGCTGTGCTATTTGTTCTTTTGTCAACATTATGCTTCTCTTTTTCTGGTTGTACGCTGCTCTATTCTCTTTTCGAATTTTTCGCCCTGGAAAATCCGCTGTACCATAATTCCCGGGATATGAATCTGGTTAGGATCAAGTTCTCCAGGCTCAACCAATTCTTCTACCTCGGCAATAGTAATTTTCCCGGCTCCAGCCATTGGCGCATTGAAATTTCGTGCAGTTCCTCTGAAGATTAAATTTCCTGCGTGATCACCTTTCCAGGCTTTCACGATAGAAAAATCTGCTTCGTAGGCATACTCCAGAATATGCATTTTACCGTTGAATTCTTTAGTTTCCTTACCTTCCGCAACTTCAGTTCCGTAACCTGCGGGAGTATAAAAAGCCGGAATTCCGTGTTGCGCAGCGCGACATTTTTCCGCTAAAGTTCCCTGTGGTGTGAGTTCCACCTCCAGTTCACCGGAAAGCATCTGTCTTTCGAACTCTGCGTTTTCTCCAACGTAGGATGCGATCATTTTTTTAATCTGTTTTTTTTGAAGAAGCAAACCAAGTCCAAAATCATCCACTCCCGCATTATTGGAAATACAGGTAAGTGCGGAAATATTACTTGCAACCAGCTCGGCGATTGAATTCTCGGGAATTCCGGATAATCCGAAACCGCCTACAATCACAGTCATTCCATCAGTAATTCCCTGGATGGCTTCTTTGGCATTTTTTACTCTTTTATCGATCATTATTATATTGAAATTTTGTGGCTTGAAATTACAATTTTTTTTAATAAAATTCTATTTGCGTTTTTTGTAAATTTGCAAAAGCTTTTTTTTAAATATTTTAAAATCATTATTGAATTGCAAATTTTTAAAAAATATCTTTTAAAGTATTGGCAGACAGAAAAAATTATCTTATTTTTGCAACCTGTTAATCAACCTCTGACGAAGGACGTGAATGTTGCTTAGCTTGACAAAAAATTTTTATTATAAAAATGGATTTATTAAAGTACGTACAAGACAAGTACATTGCTAAAAAAGAATTCCCAGAATTCAAAGCCGGTGACACCATCACTGTGTATTACGAAATTAAAGAAGGCGCTAAAACGAGAACTCAGTTCTTTAAAGGAACTGTAATTCAGTTGAGAGGAACCGGTCTTACCAAAACATTTACCATCAGAAAAATGAGTGGTGATGTAGGTGTAGAAAGAGTTTTCCCTATCAATTTACCAGCACTTCAGAAAATTGAGGTTGACAGAAGAGGTAAAGTGAAAAGAGCGAGAATCTACTATTTCAGAAACCTTAGAGGTAAAAAAGCGAGAATTAAAGACGCTGCTTACAAAAAGTAATTCAGACAACAACCATAAAAAAACCCATCACATTTTATTTGATGGGTTTTTTAGTGCGTTTTTTTAATCCTGCCTTTACAGCTTTGAAGAAAACGCAATTAATAATTAAAACCTTCGTGAAAAAAACCGCTCCACAAAAATTGCAGAGCGGCTGAAAAATATAATTATTAATTATTTCTTGATCATCAGTTTAGATGAATAATTCACTCCTAAACCTGTTACTTTCACCACATAAACTCCGTTTACGAGCGATTGAGTATTTACCGGATCAGCACCTGAAATCTTCTGGCTGGAAACTAATTTTCCTGTTGCATCAAAAATCTCAACATTTACTTTTCCTAAGATATTTTTACCAGACTTCAGGAAGAATTCGTTCTTCGCCGGATTAGGATAGATGCTTAAGGCTTTACCTGCATTCACATCACTAGTTGCCAGTACACATTCTGCAGGCACATCAAAACTTTCAACCTGATCGTTAATATTTGTTTTTGATCCTGCAGATGCATTTGCACCCAGACCTCTTCTTGCAAAAACGTCCCAAATCATACATTTGTCCTGACCGCCAGTAGTTGCTTGTTCTGCTGCCAAAATTGCATTTCTGCCGCTCACAAAGGTAGGGCTACATTCCTGAAGTTTCAGCGCGTCGGTCACAAGCTGCAACACTCTAGTACTTCCGTTGGTTGTATTTGCCATTACATCTGATGAGTAACCGTATTTTTCAACATACTTCCAGTGCAGGTCCCATAGCATAGACGCCCAAACGAAACCAATTGAGTGAACATTGGGTACCAACTGACCACTGGTATTGGTATATTCCATTCCGTTCGTATCGCCGTAAGCATAGTTATTAATTCCAAAATCCGGTGAGTACTGTGCCGGTCTGATTCCAAGACCTGTGATATCTTCCGTAATTGCATAAGTACCGATTCCTCTTGGAACTGAAGCGTTATCACCAGGCCTGTTAGTAAGCATCAAGGCAAAGAAATCCGACCAGCCTTCACCCATTTGTTCTTTTGAGTTGGACGAGGACAGACATGAATAACCGCTTCCTGTATTTCTGTTAGAAATTCCGTGACCATATTCGTGAATTACAATTCCGTTATCAAAACTTCCGTCTCTGATTTTTTGTGTTGCCGGATCGTATTTCAATGTAATATTCACTGTTTTTGTTGCCAGTAAATTTTTCATATATACACCTTCGGAGTTCTCTACCAATACCGCCGGAATTGTAATCGTAGCATCAACTCCCGCCATTCCAGAGGTTGGCGTAGAGGTTGGTAAACTGTAAATAATTGCAGCGAGCGCACCGGCATTCTGTGCATTTTTCACTTTAACCACAAAATCACATGACCCTCTTTCGATTAAACCGATCATTCCGGTAAGCGAACCAGCTGGCAAAGCAGTACAGGCATCAAGCACGGGAGCAAGTTTCACATCTGCTGTAATGCCTGTAGGTGTAAGTGCAGGTCCAAAAGTGGTAGAAATGTAATTCTGAACCACTCTTCCCACCGCTTCTGCAGGAGCGTTGTAGAACACCCGCTCCAAAACCGAAGGATTCCATAAATACATCTGCATTCTAGGTCTTGATCCATCGATAGGTGTTGAAAAATTTGCATTATCTGTACCGCCGCCATCTTGTGATTCAGCCTGCACGTAATCGTTCTGGCCACCACCTTTACCAAAATTCCACGCCTGGAAATTTCTTGCAGTTTCGGTAAATCCTAAACGGTAAAAAATATCGTGAATCTTGTTGTTAACATAAAACAGATTGGTGGTTGAAGCATTTAAATTCGCAGGTGTATTATTTACGATAAATGGAAAATCGAACACACGGTTGACTCCACCTTCGGCATAAGCTCCCGGTGCATTGGTATTTGCCTTATCCTCATAAGCCATTACATTGTTTCCTCTTGTTGTAGTGAAAGTTCCAGTGTAAGTGCCTCCGGGAATGGTATGCCAACCTTCTGTGGATGCATCTGCAAACCAGGGATTTACTTCCAGCGTTCTGTCGCCATGACCAGGACTCTCGATTGGCAGAGCAAACACTCTATAACTTGCATTTAAAGGCGCTAATGCCGTTGCTGGTTTTAAGGAATCACTGAAATCACTGCTGAAACCTTCCGGAAGATGTGCGGTATAATCATGATGATAAGCATCATGATTAAAGGTACAGGAAAGCGTAAGGTTCACTTTGCTCAAAATCTCACCTGTTTTAGCATCGGCAAGAACATCCCAATAATTTGAAGTACCGTTTTCTTCAAAAATATATTCGTGGCATAGCCTTAAATCATTGTTTTCTGTCTGAAAATAGATTAGACGGCTTTTGACGAAAGGTGCGTCTAGATCGGCATCATGGATTCCAATAATCTGATAATCTGCTTTATTTTTTAACCCCAACGCCTGCGCGACATTATCGAAAACTGATTTATTGTTTGCAGCTTCAGAGGGCTGCATTGCTTTTGAATAGTTTTTTGCAAAACTGTCATTAAAAAAATTAATTTTCTGATCTTTAATCAAAGCGGTACCCACTGCATTGTAAACAGGGATTCCGTTATAAGACTGCTGGATTTTAACCACATCCGAATTCATGGATTTAGAAAAATCCTCATTGATGATTTCGAAATTCTTAAGATCGGCTTTCAAAAATGTATTCTTTGCTGAAAGATGATTCTGAATGATAGACTTAAAGTCCTGTGCGCCCACATTTCCGAAAGAAAACATCAAAAATACCGCAGCAATTTTAAAAGGTAAATTTCTATTTTTCATATATTTTGATTAATTGGGTTCGAAAATATAAAAAATATCAACATGTTTTAGTTTTTTTTCACAAAAAAACGCCTCCGGTTATGGAGGCGTCATTTTATTAAGATCTAGAAGGGATTAATTACCACCTTCCATTTTCTTTTTCAATTCTGCTAATACATCTAAATCACCTAGAGTTGATTTTTCTTCGCTACCTGAAGAACTCATTGGCTTGTTAGATGAAGAAGATTCTCTCACGTTTTTCTTTTCTTCGTCTCTGAAGATTCCTGTGTGAGATACTACTACTCTCTTGAATTCTTTGTTGAATTCGATCACTTTGAACTGTGCTTCTTCACCTTTCTTGATTTTAGAACCGTCTTCTTTTTCTAATAATCTTGATGGGCAGAAAGCTTCAACTTCAGCATCTTCGAACTGTACCTGTGCTCCTTTATCGAAAACTTCAGTAGCTTTTCCTGCGTGTACAGTACCTTCAGCATATTTAGTTTCGAATTTATCCCAAGGATTTTCAAGAAGTTGTTTGTGACCTAAAGAAAGTCTTCTTGCCGCTGTATCAAGCTCAAGAACAACTACATCTAATTTATCACCAACTGCACAGAATTCTGATGGGTGTTTGATTTTCTTAGTCCAAGAAAGATCAGAGATGTAGATTAATCCATCGATACCTTCTTCCAATTCTACAAACACACCGAAATTAGTAAAGTTTCTTACCGTTCCAACGTGCTTAGAACCTACTGGATATTTAGTTTCGATATTTGACCAAGGATCCTGGCTAAGCTGCTTCATTCCTAAAGAGATTTTTCTGTCTTCTCTGTCAAGGGTTAAAACTTCTGCTTCTACCTCGTCACCTACTTTTACGAAATCTCCTGCACTTCTCAAATGAGTAGACCAAGACATTTCTGAAACGTGGATTAATCCTTCTACACCTGGAGCAACCTCTACGAATGCACCGTAATCAGCAAGAACCACTACTTTTCCTTTTACTCTGTCTCCTACTTTTAAGTCAGCAGAAAGTGCGTCCCAAGGATGAGCTTCTAATTGCTTCATACCTAACTGGATTCTTGTTTTCTCGTCATCGAAATCAAGGATTACCACTTTTACAGTTTCACCGTCTGAAAGGATTTCTGATGGATGGTTAACTCTAGACCAAGAAAGGTCTGTGATGTGGATAAGTCCGTCAACCCCTCCAAGATCAACGAATACACCGTAAGAAGTGATATTCTTAACAGTTCCTTCAAGAACCTGACCTTTTTCAAGCTGACCGATGATTTCTCTCTTCTGACCTTCAAGATCTGCTTCGATAAGCGCTTTGTGAGATACAACAACGTTTTTGAACTCAGGGTTGATTTTCACAACTTTGAACTCCATCGTTTTACCTACGAACTGATCGTAATCTTTAATAGGCTTCACATCGATTTGAGAACCTGGTAAGAATGCTTCGATACCATGAACGTCAACGATCATACCGCCTTTAGTTCTTGATTTTACGAAACCATTAACGATTTCTCCAGTTTCGTGAAGTTCGTTAACTTTGTCCCAAGCCTTAAGCGTTCTTGCTTTTTTATGAGAAAGCTGTAACTGCCCAGATTTGTCTTCTCTTCTGTCAACCATTACCTCTACTTCATCACCAACTTTTAATCCTTGGTTGTAACGAAATTCGTTAAGAGAAATAACTCCTTCAGATTTGAAGTTGATATCAACAATTGCTTCTTTATCAGTAAGTCTTACAACTTTACCAACAAGAACATCGTTATCCTGAAGGTTGTTAAGAGATCCGTTATAGATTTCCTCTAAATCACTTTTCTCTTTTCTTGCATCAGCATCTAATCCTGATTCGAAAGAATCCCAATCAAACTGTTCTGGTGCTACGTTTTGGTTCAAAAGAACCTCTGCTTTGTCTGTCGTTTCTGACATAATAAAATAATTTGTATTCCTTATTTTTCAATCTTTGGCTTAATGTGGTTAATGAAAAATACGGAAGATGTTAATTGTTAATGTTTTAACTTAGCCAAATGTTCCCACAAAAAGTGGTGCAAAATTAAGAATTTATTTGGTAAATGCAATAAGATTCGGGAGTATATTTTTAAAATCTTACCGGTCTCATTTTCAAACCCAAGCGTTTTCTTTTACCTTTGCAAAATGAATTTAGAAACCATCTATCAAAAACTGCAGATTCAGGACATGAATCAAATGCAGAAATCTACCTATACTGCCTCAGAAAACGAAAAAGATGTCATTCTGCTTTCTCCAACAGGATCAGGAAAAACGCTGGCTTTTTTATTTCCGCTGCTTAGAAGTCTGCGCAGCGATGTTTCCGGAATTCAGGCGATGATTTTGGTTCCGGCGCGGGAACTTGCTCTGCAGATTGAGCAGGTTTTTAAACAAATGGGTACCGATTTCAAAGTTTCTATCTGTTACGGAGGTCACGATAAAAAAGTAGAAATCAACAACTTTCGCGATGCACCTGCCTTACTGATAGGAACTCCGGGACGAATTGCTTATCATTTAAGAAATGAAAATTTTGACCCATCAACAATCAAAACTTTAATTTTAGATGAGTTCGACAAAGCGCTGGAACTGGGTTTTGAAGAAGATATGAATTACATAATTCAGGCTTTGGAAAACTGTTCGCAGCGAATTCTAACCTCGGCAACTGCGATGGATAAAATTCCGTCGTTTGTTGGTTTAAAGGATGAAAAAACCATTAATTTTCTCAAAATTCACGATTCCAAACCGGATATTCAATTGAGAAAGGTAATTACAACTTCGGAAGAAAAATTAGATACTTTATTTCATTTAATCTGTAAAATCGGAAATAAAAGGACACTCGTTTTCTGCAACCACCGCGATGCCGTGGACCGAATTTCTGAGCTTTTAAGAGAAAAAGGAATTGAGCGCGAAACCTTCCACGGCGGAATGGAACAGGATGAAAGAGAGCGTGCACTTCTGAAATTCAGAAATGATTCTTCACGGATTTTAATTACCACAGATTTGGCCTCCCGCGGACTGGATGTTCCGGAGGTTGAATCGATTGTTCATTACCAGTTACCGCCGAAAGAAGATGCGTTCATCCACAGAAACGGCCGCACTGCAAGAATGAACGCCAAAGGTTTTGCTTATTTAATTATGACTGATGATGAGAATTTCCCGTTCATAAAAAATAATATCCCGGAAGAAAATGTTTCCGAAAGCAACCGTGTTCCCGGGAAAACGCCTTTCCAAACTATTTACATCAGCGCTGGAAAAAAAGACAAAGTAAATAAAGTAGATATTGTAGGCTATCTCATCAAAAAAGGGGAACTCAGCAAAGAAGATATCGGTTTGATTGAAGTAAAAGACACCACTTCCTACGTTGCCGTTGACCGTAAAAAGGTAAAAGATTTGCTGAAAAAATTATCTACCGAAAAACTAAAAGGCAAAAAAGTAAAAATGGAAGTTGCTTACTAAATAAGCCTAAAAATTTCTACCTTTACCAACCTACATTCCTTTTTTTATGAAACTTAATTTACCCGATAAACTGTATTATTCGATAGGCGAAGTAGCCAAGGCTTTTAATGTAAACACTTCATTAATAAGATATTGGGAACAGGAATTCCCGATTATTAAACCTAAGAAAAATAAAAAAGGAAACCGGTACTTCACTCCTGAAGACCTCAAAAACCTGCAGATTATTTACCATTTGGTTAAAGAAAAAGGATACACGTTAGACGGAGCCCGGATCGCACTCGCTACCAATTCGAAAATATCAGAAACCATCAGCATGATCGACCGTCTGGAGTTTGTAAAAGCTGAGTTACAAAAACTGAAGGATTCCCTGGTAGACAAACCGGAATAAAAAAGGGTGTTTTCAACGCAATAAAACAGGTGTTTTCACTGTAACTTGTTGGTTTAATTCGTTTTATGTTTACACAAAATGAATTATCATGCGCTTACCTCTACAAATTTCCGCCGCAAAAAATTATTTTTTAGGGCTGGCCACATCGGGAGCAATCATGTTGGGCGGTCTTTTTTATTTTAATTCTGCAAAAACGGATGAGCGGCCACCTGATTCTCTTGAAACTGTAAATTATACAAAAACAGAGAAGAAAGAACTCTCAGAATTTAATCCCAATGATTTATCGGAAAGTGACTGGAAGAATTTAGGATTCTCTGAAAGACAAGTGGCTACCATATTAAAATATAAGAACGTTGTAGGCGGCGAATTTACTTCAAAAGAACAGCTGAAAAAATGTTATTCCATATCGGAAGAAAAATATTCAGAGCTCGAACCTTATATTTTACTTCCTGAAAAATCACCTTCTGATTCTTACCAAAGATTTACAAATTACCCATCGAAAGGTGGCAGCAGTTATCCATACCGCGCTTACGAGAAAAAATCGCTCACGATTCCTGGAAAATTTAATCCAAATCATTTTACCGCAGATGATTTTGTAAAAATGGGTTTTACTGAAAAGCAGGCAAGTTCAATATTAAAATACAAAGCTTATCTCGGTGGAAGCTTCATCAGCAAAGAAAAATTCAAAGACTGCTTCATCATCAGCGAAGAGCAGTACCGAAAAATGGAACCTTATCTTCTTCTTCCAGAGAAAACACCTGAAAATTTTTCAGTTAAAAATAATTACAGATCAAATTCTCCGGAAAAAGCCAAAATCGCTTACCAGAATTTCGATCCAAACCTTATTGATCTGGAAGGTTGGCAAAAGCTAGGCTTCTCCGAGAAACAGGCGCAGGTCATCATTAATTACCGAGACCGTAATCTAAAAGGCAGTTTTAAAACTCTGGATGATATTGCACGTTGTTTTGTAATTTCTGAAGAAAAGTTTGAAGAGATGAAATCTTACATTCTACTGAATCCCGAAAATTTTAAAACAACTTTACCTAAAAAGAGTTTCAGCGAGTCGTTGGTTACAAAAGCTGCAAATGAATCTGAATCCAAAACAGATTTTTCAAAAGTTGACATCAACCAAATCAGCTACAAACAACTTATAGAATTTGGTTTTGACGAAAAAAGTGCCGCCATGATGCTCAGTTACCGCAAAAAACTTGGTGGGTTTGTCAACCGACAGCAAATTATTGACACCTACGACATCGATAAAAATCTAGCGCAGAAATTAATTTCCACTGCTTATCTTGATGATTCGAAAGTCGCAAAATATACGCTCGCTGACGCTCCTGAAGATTGGCTGAAAACACATCCTTACTTTAAATATTCGGCCGATAAAATTATTTATCACCGGATTACAAATCCTGAAGACAGAAAAATATGGAAGCTGATTAAAGTAAAACCGGAATACGAAGCAAAAATGAAATTATATTTGAAATAGTTTAATTATAGGGTAATAAAAAATCTCCTCAAATAAATTTTTTGAGGAGATTTTAATGACTGCGAAGATTTATTTTTTGATAAACTTCAGTGATTTATGATCGATATTCAGAATATAAACTCCCGGCTTCAGATTTTGAACATTTACCGAATTTTTGTTTTTAAACGGCCGACTTTCTTGCTGCACCAATTTTCCCGAAAGATCAAAAACAGAAATTTCTTGCACGTTCTCCAGTTGTTTCCCTTCTACATACAGGCTGTTTCCAACGACAGGATTCGGATAAATAGACCAGTTATTTTCAGAATAAAACCCAACATCAGAGGTGGCCAAAACGCCCAGATTCTCGCAATAATCAGCAGGAAATGCTTCCCACTCCGAAAGGGTAAATGTATTTGACGGTTGCGTTACAGAACTCAGTCTGTACAGCGAAACATCACCCAAAACTGATGAATTACTCATGTCTTTAATTCCTACCGCATCTACCGTTGTCGAAGCATAACGAAGTTCAAGATATTGGCTCCCCGAAAAAGTGAGCTGAGGCGCAGCCGTTACAAATCTCGCCTCATCATTGGTAATACAGCTGAAATTGGAATATGGATTGAGCACAACAAATGTTTCGTTGTGCTGTACCAGTCCTTCGAGTTCATACGCATCGGGAAAATAATAATTACCTGCAGTGTTGTTATAAAACTGAGTACTGAGACGGTATTTATTGAGATTAACAGGATGCCCGGTTTTGTTGGTTATTTCAATTGCTCTATTATTCTCACTTCCTTCCAGATATTTTGTAATCATCAGATCCTTTGCATAAATATCGGTCGCTAAAGTTGTTGCAGAAACCGTATTGCTGTACATCGACTGATAGTAACTATTATCATAAGCCTGAACTTTGAAATTATAAAAGGTGGAAGGCTCCAAATGATCAATTGAAACTGAGGTATCTTTAGTATAGGCAATCAGCACATCATTCTGATAGATTTTGTATCCGATTACATCAGCATCGGGACTTGGCGTCCAGCTTAAATTTACAAAATAAGCACTTGTTTGCGTAATACTTAAGTTCGTGGGAGCCTCAGGTTCTAAAGAATTTGCGGTCTGATTCCAGATAGCATTTACCCATTGTGGATAATCGATAAAAGGATTTCGGTTTTTCTGTAATGCATAAACCTCATTATTCCTGTCGATCTCTCTCTGTGAAACCGGATCCTGATTATGCCACTGAAGAAGCATGTTAAGATACCAGTCTTCAAAAGCTTTTTCTTCGGTTCCGTCCAGCGGGCTTCGGTCGTTTGCAGCTGAAGTACCGTTATAATAATTGAAAAGACCTAATTTCCCTTCGTATCTCACCGCAAAATAAAGTAAACTTCTTGCAATATCTCCTTTAAATTCATCAACGGGTTCGTAAACACGTCCGGTATAACCGGAGCCAGGCGTTCCGTTGGCACTAATCCGCGATCCGTTTGTAAAAGTATAAAAAGGAGCGGTTGTAGTTTTAGCAATACCATAAGGATAGTTGCTCCTCAGCTGATTAATACGTGCATCCGTAGGAATTACGTAAAACAGATCCGAATACATCGGATAATTACTGTTGAATGTACTTTGAGGCATCATATGCTCTCTGTTCCAACCCTGCCCTTCTGCATTTGCAGATCCTGTAAGATTGGCGACGGTATATTCATAAAAATCCGGACCGTTTGGGATTTCAGAATAAATATCCAGCAGGATGGTAGTATTACTTGCATCATGATCGTAATATTTATCTAAATCCGTTTTATTGTAAAATTCAGTCAAATCTCCATAATGCCAGTTAATATTTTTAGAGGAGATAATCTCGTGAAGTTTTGTTTTAAGCGCATATCCGGTTAAAGATGATGTTCCGTCATAATAACCCGCAGGAATTTGTGAAAAAACCAAAGCTGGCAATAGAAAGCACAGAAGTAGAATTCTTTTCATTGATATCATTTTAAAGATTGCAAAATTACGCATTTAACTTTCGCAAAATCAGGAATTAAACCTAATTTTAAAAAAATATTTTCAGGCTTCACCAATTTAATTATCTTTGAAAGCAAATACTATCTATGAACAGTGACACTTTACACAACATTAATATGATTGCTGAAACTGCCAAAGAGTTTGCAGAAAAAAATATCCGACCGAATATTATGGACTGGGACGAAAGCCAGACTTTTCCGGTTGAACTTTTTCACCAAATGGGTGAAATGGGGTTTATGGGAATTGTAATTCCCGAAGAATACGGTGGTTCAGGTCTTGGTTATCACGAGTACGTGGCCATTCTTGATGAAATTTCACAGGTTGATCCTTCCATCGGACTATCCGTTGCTGCCCACAACTCATTGTGTACCAATCACATTTACGAATTCGGAAACGAAGAACAGCGCCACAAATGGCTCCCACAACTTGCTTCTGGTAAAGTTATCGGTGCATGGGGCTTAACCGAACACAATACAGGATCCGATTCCGGCGGGATGAGCACTACAGCGGTAAAAGATGGTGACGAGTGGATTCTTAACGGGGCTAAAAACTTCATTACCCATGCAATTTCCGGCGACATTGCTGTTGTAATGACCAGAACCGGCGAAAAAGGAGCAAAAAATAACTCTACAGCTTTCGTTTTGGAAAAAGGAATGCCAGGTTTCAGTTCTGGAAAAAAAGAAAACAAATTAGGAATGCGCGCCTCCGAGACCGCAGAATTAATTTTCGACAACGTAAGAGTTCCCGATGCCAACAGATTAGGTGAAGTTGGATCTGGATTCAAACAGGCAATGAAAATCCTTGATGGCGGAAGAATCTCGATCGCAGCATTAAGCTTAGGTATTGCTCGTGGCGCTTACAAAGCCGCTTTGAAATATTCTTTGGAAAGACACCAGTTTGGAAAAGCAATTAACCAGTTTCAGGCGATTAACTTCATGCTTGCAGATATGGCAACGGAAATTGATGCTGCAGAATTACTCATTCAGCGTGCTTCTAATTTAAAAAATGCCAAGCAACCCATGACCAAAGAAGGCGCTATGGCCAAACTTTACGCTTCGGAAGCTTGTGTTAGAATTGCGAATAATGCAGTTCAGGTTTTCGGCGGATATGGCTATACGAAAGATTTTCCGGTAGAAAAATTCTACAGAGATTCAAAATTATGTACTATTGGCGAAGGAACTTCCGAAATTCAGCGTCTTGTAATAGGCAGAGAAATTTCGAAATAAATTCAACAATATTCAAAGATAAAGCATCCGATATGGATGCTTTTTTTATCTTAATAAGACTTGAACTTTCAGGGTTTTGACATTATAATTTTTATATTTGTTAAAATTAAACAGTAAATGGATAAAATTGATGCACTAAACCAAGTTGCAGAATTTCACAAAACCTTTAATGCGCCCATTTTAGATACCCCGCAAATCCCATCCAAAGAAAGATGTGAATTAAGAATTTCTTTACTACAGGAAGAATTAAATGAATTAAAAGATGCAATCGCAGACAATAACATTGTAGAAGTTGCTGACGCACTTTGTGATCTGCAGTATGTTTTAAGTGGTGCGGTGCTGGAATTTGGTTTGGGCGAAAAATTTGTAGAACTTTTTAACGAAGTTCAGCGGTCGAATATGTCGAAGGCTTGTGCAAACCAGCAGGAAGCCGATGAAACCATCGCATTCTATCAGGAAAAAGGTGAGGAAGCTTTTGCTGAAATTTCCGGCAACAAAATTAATGTTCACCGCAAAAGCGATTACAAAGTTCTGAAAAACAAATATTATTCCCCTGCCGACCTCGAAACCATTTTAGAGAAGAATTAAAAATAAAATATGAATAAATTAACCAAATCTATACTTCTATCCGCTATCTTGTTTTTTTCGCTTCAATCCTGTAACGCTCAAAAAGTGGTGGTTAATCGGGAAGTTGAAACTACCAACGACGGTAAAATGCTGTTGGGAATTCAGACTAAAGACCAGCTCCTGAAATTACCTTACAGCGACTGGTATTCGAAAGAGCACGATCAATACACAATCGATCAGAAAGCTGTAGCAGAACTTAAAAAAGAAAAATTAAGTTCTTACAACATCATCGTTGTGTTGGGCACCTGGTGCGAAGATAGCCACCGCGAAGTTCCGAGACTGATGAAAATCCTGGAAAACGTGAATTTCCCCGAGCAAAAACTCACCATTATAGCGGTAAACCGTAAAAAGGAGGCTCCCGGCGGCGAAGAAGGCGTTTATAATATACAGCGCGTACCAACAATTATTGTACAGAAGTATGGCAAAGAAATTGGCAGAATTATCGAATATCCTACGTCGGGTTATCTGGAAAGAGATTTACTCGAAATCGTGCGCAAAGACAACACTTCATTTAAAGATTTACTGAAATAATTGAAAACAAACTCTAAAATACTGCCGTTTATCCTGGGAGCCGCGCTGGTGCTGTTCATTGTTTTACTATGGAATGCGCTGACAAAAAAACCAGAGGATAAAGTTCAGAACGATTTCTACATCATCACCAACCAAATTCGCAAAATGAACAAAATGGTGGTGATGGAACAGGATTTCTCAAGCATGCAGAAAACCAAAATCACTTCCGAACTTTTTGGCGGAATGCTGCCGGACATCGAAAAAGAGCTCATTACCTTCACCAAAACAAATGCTCAGGTTTCTTACGATTTAAATAAAATGAAACTCGAAGTTGATTCTGTGAATAAAAAGCTGATCATAAAAGAACTTCCGAACGCAGAAATAAGAATTATTCCCAGCGTCGAAATACAGTCGATGGATGATTCTTTTATTGATCGTTTTAATGAAAAAGACCTTCAGAAAATCACCAAATCTGCAAAAGACAATGCATATAAAACGGTTAACCAGAACCGGCTTCGCGATGAAGGCCGCAAACAGCTTTTAGAAAATTTGGATAATATTTTTGTTTTGGCAAAGGCTTTGAACTATACAATTGAAGACCAAACAGGTCTCATTGATACTTCGAAATTTTAAAAACCAAAAATCATGGACAAAGAAAAGAACGACCCCAAAACAAATAAGGCCGAAATTAAGAAACAAAATCAGGATTTACCCAATATTCCGGCATCTTCAGAAAAAATCAAATCCGGAGAAACTGCCGAAAAAGAAATTAAGGAAACATCAATACTTCACAAAGACGGCAAAACCGACAACACAGACCAAAGCGAAAATTAATTTTTCGCTTTTTTAATGCAAAATAGTGAGCGTTAATTAATGTTAAACACAAATCAATATTCCGGATATTATGTTAATTAAATTTAAAGTTATTTTAATTAAACAATTCTGTCATAATTTTTGATTCGTCCTGTACAGATCACAAATATTAATACTAAAAAATTAAACATTATGTCTTATACTATCGTGGGAATGTTCCCAACCACTGAAGCAGCCGATAAAGCATCGCATAAACTCGATAATGCAGGTTTCGAAAAAGAAGATTACAAAGTTTCGCGCTACTCCACTACCGGAGATTACGATCCGGAATTTGGGTACGATTATGAAGAAGATGAAAAAACAACGGGATTTTGGGACTGGCTTTTCGGAGACGATGATTCCAGCAAAAACAAATACAGCTATGCAGCTACTAAAAGCAATCTGGTAACCGTATATACCGATGATGCAGACCGCGCAGAAAGAGCCCGGGAAATTTTAAACGAAGAGGGCGCGTTGGATGTAAATGATTTTACTAAAGACCGATATACAACCGAAGAATTTAGTTCACCAGACAACAATTTAACTTCCGATGAACGCGCCAGAATCATCAGCAAAGCAAAAAACAACCTTTATTTAACTGATGATTACCGAACTTACAACTTAAGAAACCGTGGAATGACGAACGAAATGGATTCCCTGGGTAGCCGGGATACCTTCTAAACCAAGTTTCATAATTTTACCCGTCCGGTTTCAGTTATTCTGAAGCCGGACTTTTCTTTTTATAAGTACCAACAATTTATATTTCCGAAAAAAAGACCTTATTTCCCTTTCAAACTTTTCTGGTGACGCAAAAAAGGATTTCCATTTCAATCGGATCTAAAACTCTTTCTCTTTCCCTCCTGAAAAATTCAAGCAAATTCACTTTAAAACATACAAATTTCTTGAAAAGTATAAAATAAAAATTCACAGAAAATCCGTACTTTTGCAAATTAAACTCATAGTTCACAATGGTAAAAATTACTCTTCCCGACGGAAGCATCAAAGAATTTGAAAGTGCCGTAAGCGCACTGGAGGTAGCAAAATCGATAAGCGAAGGCCTGGCCAGAAACACCATTTCTGCAATTGTAAACGGAACACAGGTTGAAATCAACACGCCAATCACCACCGATTCTACGATTCAGCTTCTTACGTGGAACGATGAAATGGGTAAAAAAGCCTTCTGGCACTCCTCTGCTCACTTGTTGGCGCAGGCAATTATGGAATTTTATCCTGATGCAAAATTAACCATTGGTCCGGCAATCGACAGCGGATTTTATTATGACGTAGATTTCGGTGACGAAAGTCTTTCTGAAAAAGACTTCGAGAAAATCGAAAAGAAAATGCTTGAAAACGCGAAAAAAGACGCAACCTTCAAATTATATCTGGTTTCCAAAGCTGATGCTTTGAAAGAATACGCAGACAATCCATACAAAACAGAACTAATTTCTAACCTTAACGACGGTGAAATTACGTTCTGCTCCCACGATAATTTTACAGATTTATGCCGTGGCGGCCACATTCCCTCAACCGGAATTGTGAAGGCTGTTAAAATCCTTAACGCTGCAGGAGCCTACTGGCGCGGTGACGAAAAAAACAAACAGCTTACACGAGTTTATGGTATCTCTTTCCCTAAACAGAAAGAACTCACCGAATATTTGGAAAGACTTGAGGAAGCAAAACGCCGCGACCACCGTAAATTGGGTAAAGAACTGGGAATTTATGCTTTTTCTGAAAAAGTAGGCGCCGGTCTTCCGCTTTGGTTACCGAAAGGAACCGCGCTAAGAAAAAAACTCGAAAACTTTTTATCTGAAGCACAGAAAAAATCCGGATACGAATTTGTAATGACTCCGCATATCGGTGCGAAAGAATTATATGTAACTTCCGGACATTGGGACAAATATGGTGCAGATAGCTTTCAGCCTATAAAAACGCCTAACGAAGGTGAAGAATTTATGCTAAAACCAATGAACTGCCCACATCATTGCGAAATCTATAAAGTTGGGCAATGGTCTTATAAAGATTTGCCGAAACGTTTTGCAGAATTCGGGACTGTTTACCGATACGAGCAATCCGGTGAACTTCATGGTTTAACAAGAGTTCGTGGATTTACCCAGGATGATGCGCATTTATTCTGTACACCAGACCAGCTTTTGGCAGAATTTGAAAACGTAATCGATCTTACACTTTACGTTTTCAAATCATTAGGATTTGAAGATTTCGTTACTCAAATTTCTTTAAGAGATCCCGATAACAAAGAAAAATATATCGGCTCCGATGAAAATTGGAAAAAAGCGGAAGACGCCATTATCCAGGCAGCTGAGAAAAAAGGCCTGAAAACAAAAGTAGAATATGGTGAAGCCGCGTTCTACGGTCCTAAACTGGATTTCATGGTGAAAGATGCGCTGGGGAGAAGCTGGCAGTTGGGAACCATTCAGGTAGATTATAATTTACCTGAAAGATTCGATCTTTGGTACACGGGAAGCGACAACGAAAAACACAGACCCGTGATGATTCACCGTGCGCCATTCGGTTCTATGGAAAGGTTTATCGCTATTTTGCTCGAAAATACAGCAGGAGATTTCCCACTTTGGCTCGCTCCGGATCAGTTTACCATTTTACCGATCAGTGAAAAATATGTGGATTATGCAAAAAAAGTTTCACAATTGCTGGAAAATCACGATATTTGCGGCTTGATTGACGACAGAAATGAGAAAACGGGTAAAAAAATCCGTGATGCAGAGTTGAAAAAACTCCCTTTCATGCTTATTGTAGGTGAGAATGAGGAACTTAACAACACAATTTCTGTAAGAAGAAGAGGCGAAGGAGATTTGGGCGCAATGAGCATCGAAGACTTTATTTCTTACTTTAAAAAAGAATCAAAAATTTAAAATTAACTTTAAAATTTAATACCATAGCACAGAAATTCAATTACCGAGGTAGAGGCCCACAGCGCCGTGTACAGGAAGATTTGCACCAGATTAATGAAAAAATCCGTGCAAAAGAAGTACGTTTGGTCGGTGATAACGTAGAGCCGGGAGTTTATCCCTTAGCAAAAGCATTAGAAATAGCAAAAGACCAGGAACTGGATTTGGTTGTAATTTCTGATAAAGCGGAGCCTTATATTACCAGAATTCTGGATTATAAAAAATTCCTTTACGAACAGAAAAAGAAAACCAAAGAACTTAAAGCCAAGCAGGTAAAAGTAGTTGTAAAAGAAATCAGATTTGGCCCACAGACTGATGAGCACGACTACGAATTCAAGAAAAAACATGCTGAAAAGTTTCTCGAAGAAGGTTCAAAACTTAAAACCTATGTTTTCTTCAAAGGCCGTTCGATTATCTTTAAAGACCAGGGAGAAATACTTCTTCTAAAGTTGGCGCAGGAACTGGAACATGTTGGAAAAGTTGATCAGCTGCCAAAACTGGAAGGTAAGAGAATGATTATGATGATGAGCCCGAAGAAACCGGCAAAATAGGAATTACAGAATTTTAAATTTAATTCATTTAAATTTAAACTCATAAAAGATATTGATAACAAACAGATAAAATTAAGCAAAATGCCAAAATTAAAAACTAAATCAGGTGCTAAGAAGCGTTTTAAGCTTACCGGAACCGGGAAGATTAAAAGAAAAAATGCTTTCAAAAGCCACATCTTGACGAAAAAAGAAACGAAGCAGAAGAGAAATCTTACGCAAACTTCTTACGTTGCTACTGTGGATGAGAAAAGCGTTTTACGTCAATTAGCCATTAAGTAGTTTTTTATAAATCAACCGGTTTATAAGAATTCAAAAAATTCAGAAATTTTAACCCTGAAACGGAGCAAAAAAGTGTAATGAAATAAATTACCGCCCTTTTCAAAAAAAACAATTTAAATTATGCCAAGATCAGTAAATGCAGTAGCTTCCAGAGCTCGCAGAAAAAAAGTAATGAAGCAGGCTAAAGGTTTTTTCGGTAGAAGAAAAAATGTTTGGACTGTAGCTAAAAACGCCGTAGAAAAAGCAATGCAATATGCTTACCGCGGCAGAAAAGAGAAGAAAAGAAATTTCAGAAGCCTTTGGATCACGCGTATCAACGCTGGTGCAAGAGAACACGGAATGTCTTACTCCCAATTTATGGGCGCTCTGAAAAGCAACAATATCGAACTGAACAGAAAAGTTTTAGCAGATTTAGCAATGAATCATCCTGAAGCTTTCAAAGCAGTTGTAGATCAAATTAAATAAATGTAAAATTTTTTGTTATCAATATTAAATCTCATACAAATTTGTATGAGATTTTTTTATTATTTTTGATGAATTGCTAATAAAAAATGAAAAAACTTTTTATCGTTTCCGCCCTTTACATTTCTATATTCTCTTCAGCCCAAACATTTATACAGGCTTATCAAAACAGGGTTGAGCAAATTACACAAACCAACATCAATACTTATCTTACCGAGTTTGCTGGTTTTGGAGTGAAGACCACTGGAAGTATTAACAACAACAATACATTTAACTGGCTGAAAAATAAATATCTTGGTTTTGGTTACACCAGCACTCAGATTTCAGAAAACGCGTTTACTTATAACGGGAATACGACAAAAAATCTTATTCTTACCAAGACAGGAACTAAATATCCAAACACTTATGTTATTGTGTGCGGTCATTATGATACCATCGCGGGTCCTGGCGTAAACGACAACGGCAGCGGGACTTCGGTAATTCTTGAAATCGCCAGAATCCTGAAAGATATTCCCACCGAATATTCCATTAAATTTATCAATTTCACAGGTGAAGAACAGGGATTTCGTGGGAGTCAGAATTACGTAAATACCGTTGTAAACAGCACCAATCCTAAAATGGATATTAAAGTAGTATTCAACATTGATCAAGTTGGCGGCGTTGCTGGCGAGGTGAACAATACGATAACCTGCGAACGCGACACCAATAATTCACCTTCTACAAATAATTCAGCATCTAGCACTATTACACAGCAACTGATGAATTGTGTCGCACTATATTCACCACTGCAAACAAATTTATCTTACGCATACGGCTCAGATTATATGCCGTTTCAATCTAACGGAGAAGTAATTACAGGATTTTACGAATTTAATGAAAGTAATAAACCTCATTCCGCAGGTGACACCTATGTGAATATGGATCCTGTATTTGTATATAATGTTACAAAAGCCGCTTTAGGCGCTGTACAGCATTTCGCCACGGCAGAAACCACTGCTCTTTCAACAAATGACTGTCCACCGGAAAAAATGCTGCAGTCTTTGCGAATTT